>DNBN01000270.1 GCA_003491845.1 Porticoccaceae bacterium
ATTGATATTAATAGGGAAATAACCAAGATGGAAAATGCCATACTGTCGGATCTACGTCAGGACATGTCAAAAATCGAACTGTCTGGGCTCGGCATTCCTGCTTTAGTTC
The DNA here is from genome assembly GCA_003491845.1 of Porticoccaceae bacterium. Classification (GTDB taxonomy): domain Bacteria; phylum Pseudomonadota; class Gammaproteobacteria; order Pseudomonadales; family Porticoccaceae; genus HTCC2207. The sequence goes on from DNBN01000270.1 coordinate 110, forward strand.
TGCTTATTATTTCTATGTTGATCTTACCTCTACCCTCTTTTCTGTTAGATTTTCTGTTTACGTTTAATATATTGCTGGGCGTGATCATCATTATGATCGCTATTAATAGCTCAAAACCCCTAGATTTCTCTGCTTTTCCGTCAATTCTTTTACTTGCAACTATGCTGAGGCTTGGCCTAAATGTAGCCTCCACACGGCTTGTTCTTGTAAAAGGCCACGAAGGACCAGATGCTGCTGGCAAGGTCATCGAGGCTTTCGGTGAATTTGTGATCGGCGGAAACTATCTGGTCGGTTTCATCATTTTCGCAATTCTGATGATTATTAACTTTATCGTAGTTACAAAAGGAGCTGGTCGAGTGTCAGAGGTGATTGCCCGATTTACTCTGGATGCTATGCCCGGAAAGCAAATGGCTATTGATGCTGACCTTAATGCGGGTGTGATCGATCAAGAAACTGCGAAACATAGACGAGCTGAGATTTCTCAAGAATCTGACTTTTTTGGATCAATGGATGGTGCTTCCAAGTTTGTTCGAGGGGATGCTATTGCCGGCATGTTAATTTTATTGATCAATATTGTAGGCGGACTCATTATTGGTATATCCCAGCATGATCTTAGCTTTACTGAAGCTGGGCGAATATATGTTCTTTTAACGATTGGGGACGGGCTAGTCGCGCAGATCCCTTCTCTGCTTCTTTCCCTTGCCACTGCCATTATTGTTACGAGAGTCACGACATCAGAATCAATGACTATTCAAGCTAAGAGTCAATTAGCCAACCCCATGGCTTTAATGATTGCTGGAGGCATCTTAGTGTTGCTGGGTCTAGTCCCAGGAATGCCATCTCTTATTTTCTTAACCTTGGGTTTGAGCGCCTTTGGTGTTGGATATAGTTTGTCTAAGTCAAATGGAAAAATTGACGACATATCAAGCTCTGATTTAGCCGAAGTTGAATCTCCTGCCGATCCTATGGGAGAGGAATTAAATTGGGATGATGTTGAGCAGGTTGACCTTATAGGTCTAGATATTGGCTATGGCCTTATACCACTTGTCAATCCAGAAACGGGAGGCCAACTTTTACCTCGAGTAAAAGGTGTTCGGAAAAAGTTATCTGCTGAGTTAGGCTTTCTTATTCAGCCCATCCGTATTCGAGACAACCTAGATCTGGAGCCAGACGTATACAACATTGTTATGAATGGCGTGGTGAGGGGAAAAGGCGAAATAAAAGTCGGAAAAGAAATGGCAATTAATCCAGGACAAGTTCATGGGTCTCTTGAGGGCGAACCTACAAAAGAGCCTGCATTTGGCTTAGATGCTATTTGGATTGATCCAGCTCAGAGGGACTATGCAAGAACGCTAGGCTATACCGTCGTTGATCCTGCTACAGCAATCGCGACCCATTTGAATACTCTGTTGCGAAATAATGCCTCAGAACTAATAAGTCATGATGAGACACAACAGTTACTGGATAAAGTGGCCGAACGCGCTCCTAAGCTAGTGGAGGACTTAGTTCCTGGAAAATTACCCTTAGCGACTATAACCAATGTCCTACAAAACATTCTTGATGAATCTATTTCAGTCCGAGATATGCGCACAATTATTGAAGTCCTTTCAACAGAAAGCAGTCGTACTCAGGATGTTGAAGATCTAACAGCAGCTATAAGACCTAGGCTAGGCAGAATGATTATGCAAAACTTAGTTGATGTTAACGATAGTCTCCCAGTAATGACTCTCAACCCAGCGTTGGAGCAAATGTTACACAATATCTTGCAGCAAAGTAGCTCCACCCAAAGTGTGGTTATTGAGCCAAAATTAGCTGAGGGCCTTTTTAACGCTTTAGCGAAAAACTCTCAAGATGTCGAAAATCAGGGTCATGCAGCTGTGCTAGTTGTATCACCTAACATTCGTCCTTGGTTAGCAAAACTAATAAGGCATCGCCTAGCTGATCTAACGGTACTCTCGTACAGCGAAATCCCGGATGACCAATCGGTAAATGTGGTCGCTACTATTGATGTTGACACTACTGAATCTTAAGGAAAAGTTACATGGAACTACAGCGAATACTGGCTAAGGACTCTCGTACTGCAATGGAGCAAGTGCATGCAAGATTTGGTAAGGATGCTTTAGTCGTTTCCAACAAACGCGCCAGGAATAAAACCGAACTCATTGTTGCCATTGAACTTGAAGAAGGTTCAGCGGCGGCTCTCGAGGAAATGCAATTTCAGGGAGATGATTCTTTAGTAAACTTACAAGAAGATTCAACTAGCTTTGATCAAGTAATGGAATCCAAGGTCTTCAAAACCATTCCAGACAGTGATGTCGACACAAAAGACTCTACTGCTTTCCTATCTACTTTTGGCGACGATACAAAAGTTCAGCCCGATGTTGGACACGAAAAACGCGAGCAATTGCATGCTCGCGAAATTGTTGACTTAGTTAAACATGAACTCGCCATTATGCGTCGAGAGATAAAATTATCGAGCCAGCTGGAGGCATGGAGCAATTCTCAAATTGTCTCTGAATCAATGCGCCCCTTGGTGGCTGCTCTCAATGATTCTGGCATGCCCTTATCCCTACAGACAATGGTAACGGACACAATTAACCAAAGTCACACATATGACCAAGCCTTGTATAATATTGCTAAAGTTCTTGGTGTAAACATTAATAGCACAGATATTCTTGATGATATGCAGGGTGTACATATTATCTGCGGGAATTCTGGCTCAGGAAAAACTTTGATGGCGGCTAGGCTCGCCTACCAAAAGATTTTAGAGTATGGAGAGAATTCTGTCGCGATAGTGAGTTTTAAAGATTCTCGGTTTGGCGCTTGGAGTCAGCTTCAACTATTGGGATCTCAGGCAGGAGTCGATACTTTTAAGGCAGACTCTGAAACTACACTAAATAATTTGTTACAAGAACTTTCCTCGCGAAAACTAATTATCGTTGATACCCCTGGTGTTGGGGCCGAAACAACGTTAAATACCCTCACTAATCTTTTACCTGAAGCTAATTGTCATTTGGTTGTTGCTGCTGACTCCTCAGAGGGTGGCATTAAAAAGTATATCGATATGAATAGTAAATCTTGGATGTCGGTGATGGTCTCGAAGCTTGAGGAAAACGCTCGGCCTTGGCCTCTTATAAATGTAATGATTAATAATAGTGCTGCTATTTCATTAGCGGTAGGATCCCCATCGATAAACGAACACGCGACACTAATTGATGGTGTTAGCTTAGTAGAGAATAGTCTCTGCGGGCTACCACTGAGTTTTGTTTGACTACCACCAAGGGATGAAGGAAAATGGAGAGAGGTGTAATTCTTTCAAAAGGCTTAGCTAACAGCGCTTGCCCCGAGGTCATATAACACAGTGAATAGCTCGCCCACTCAAATTATCGGCATTGCTAGCGGCAAAGGTGGCGTCGGGAAGACTACTATCTCGGCAAACATTGCAGTGGCACTGGCAGAACGTGGAAACAATGTAATGTTGTTCGATGCAGACTTAGGTCTTGCCAACGCTCAGCTTGCCTTGGGGTGCAAGGCTCCTTTTAACTTTAGCCATGTGTTGGCTGGAGAAAAATCATTAAAAGAGATAATCGTAGAAGGTCCTAAAGGAGTGAAGCTAGTCCCAGGCGCAAGTGGTATCCAACGCTTAGCCTCTTTGAGTGCCACTGAAGTGGCTGGTATCATTCATTCCTTTTCGGAACTTGAGGACGAGCTCGACTACTTCATTGTTGACATGGCAGCTGGATTATCGGATTCAGTGATGGCTTTTCTTGCAGCTTGCCAACATCGCTTTATTGTTCTTAAAAATGAGCCCTCTTCGATTGCCGACGCTTACGCTACAATAAAAGTCATGATTCAAGACTATAGTTTGGACAATATTTGCGTTATTCCTAACGGTGTTTTATCTCAAAATGAAGGCCGACACTTATACCGAAGCATCAACTCAGTTATAAAAAACTTTTTGGGTGGTGAGGTAAACTATCTGCACTCCATTTCCGAAGATGAAATGTTGCTAAGAGCAATCAAAGCATCACAGCCTATTTTGTCTTTTGCTCCTGCGAGCCCTGGAGCGCGTGATTTTTCTGCTGTGGCGGATATTCTGGAAGCACTACCAAAACACGATTCAATCTCAGGTGGACTGCAATTTTTTGTTGAGCGGATGGCTGCTCACCAGACTGATAAGGCTTAATGTGACAGATCTAGGTTTATACGATGAAGTTGGAAACGCTGGCCAGTCAAATGATGCACTTATAGAGCATATTGGTCTAGTTAAACGCGTTTGTATTCATCTCAAAAGCCGGCTACCAAACTACATGGAACTTGACGAACTTATTCAGGTGGGAACCATTGGTCTAATTGAAGCTGCAAAATCCTTTGATAAAAGTAAAGGTGTCGAATTTGAAATATTCGCTAGAACGCGTATTCGCGGGGCAGTCCTTGATCAAGTAAGAAAGCTCTCTTATCTGCCACGCTCTGCGATGGTGAGCATTAGAGACCATAATGAAGCAACAGCAGCGCTGTCTGGACAGCTAGGGAGAGAACCAACGCAATCTGAGTTGGCTGACTTTATGGGGAAAGATTTAGAAAGCTTCCATAAAGAGCGAGCTCACGCGCATCGGTTCCAGACTGTTTCTTTAGAATCACAACTTCCAGACACTGTTGATCTTCCCTCAAGTGAAAATAACGAACCTGAAGCAAAGCTTGCTACAAAACAAATGATGGAGTCGCTTGCAGACTCAATTGACTGTCTTCCGGAAAGAGAAAAAACCATTGTGACTCTATATTATGTTGAAGAGATGAATCTCAAAGAGATCGGTGCGGTTTTAGAGGTCAGTGAGTCACGAGTCAGTCAAATGCTTTCCGCAACAATCAAGCAGCTAAGAAAACATTTAACAGATTAGCTAACAGGTACCTTTGTTACTGCTTGGTTGTTTCAATAGAGTAGAAAATTAAGTTAGGATCCCTCGGCACTACCGCTGTCCCTTTCTGCCTTTGCTGAAGATCTGTCTGTCGCTCCAATACATCTAAGTATTTTTCTCGCTCCAAAGTTACCAAGGCCTCTACGTCTGAATTTAGCTTTTTGGCGTTGGCTAATTCAAGTTCAACTTTACTGATTTGCTCATTTAACAAATCGGTAACGTTTGAAACTTTAGTAATATGCTGATGAACTTGATTCACCTCTTCCTTAAGTGCAACAACTTCCGTAGCAACCTTATCAGTTTCGATGGCTATCCGCTTTGCAGCTGCCTCTGGCATGCTGTTTCTTAGCTCCGCAACACTTAAATCCGCTTTTTCAACCGCCGCGCTGAGCTCTGCTTGTTTTTCAACAACCTCTTTTTGAGATACGGTTAAATCTTGAATAATGGTATTAACATCGACTACGCTCGACGAGGTTATTGT
>DNBN01000026.1 GCA_003491845.1 Porticoccaceae bacterium
TGGGTATTGGGTATTGGGTATTGATTATTTTTACTTTGGTTTTTTAATTGAAGTAAATTTGATGCGATGCCGATAAAGACCGGAGACTAATGGAACGCGACTGGATGTTTAGAGGACTACTGTCACGTCTGGCTTTTGAGCAAGCCGCTTTTCGCCATACCATTATTGAAAAACGGCATTTTAGGTAGAACTACATTATAGAAAATAAAGTGCAAAAGCATACCCAGCGACATCGATACAGACGTTAAGTTGTGTTGATTCAGTTAAGCGACTTCATGTTTTGGCTAAAGCATTACTAATATCGGCTATTAGATCTTCCAAGGTTTCCATACCAACGGATAGTCTTACCAAGCCATCTTCGATACCTATTTGATCTCGAATCTGTGGGGGAACAGAGGCATGAGTCATAATTGCTGGATGCTCAATCAGGCTCTCAACGCCGCCAAGACTTTCGGCTAAGGAGAATAGCTGAGTACTCTCTAAGAAGGTTGTCGCGCTAACTAGACCGCCTTTAATGACAACACTGATCATGCCGCCAAAACCTTGCATCTGTGTTTTAGCAAGCTGATGATGAGGGTGACTGGGTAGACCCGGATAGTAGACTCTTTGGATCGCCGGATGTTGTTCTAAAAATATAGCTATGGCCAGAGCGCTGCTACAGTGGCGCTCCATTCGCACTGCGAGTGTTTTGAGACTTCGCAGTACCAAGAAACTATCAAAGGGACTCATTATTGACCCTATGGCATTTGACAAATAAAACAGCCTATCAACAAGATCTTGGCGATGCAGAGCACAGACTACAACACCGCCTACGACATCAGAGTGGCCATTTAAATATTTAGTCGCGGAATGCACCACTAAATCAAAACCAAAATCTAATGGCTTTTGTACATAGGGCGAGCAGAACGTATTGTCACAGACGGCAATGAGATTATGTTTTTTAGCAAAAGCAGATACTGCTTGCAGATTAACGAGTTTTAACAGCGGATTAGTGGGCGACTCCACCCATATCATTTTGGTATTAGGTTTAAGCGAAGCTTCAAGAGTCTGTGTATCGCTTAGGTTAGCAAAGGTGAATTCTAAACCTGCCGAACGTTTGCGTACATTTTCAAACAGCCGGTAGGTACCACCGTAGAGATCGTCCATGGCAATGACATTATCGCCACTGTCTAAAAACTCCAATACCGTGGCTGTTGCCGCCATACCTGAGGCAAAAGCATAGCCGGCTGAACCATTTTCAAGAGCAGCAATACAGTCCTCAAGTGCTTTTCTTGTCGGATTGTGACTTCGCGAATATTCATAGCCTTGATGCACGCCTGGGCTCTGTTGGACATACGTTGAACTAGCATAGATCGGCGTCATTATAGCACCGGTAGTTGGATCTGGCTGTTGGCCTGCGTGAATAGCTTTAGTTTCAAATCCCTGTGATTTGCTGTTTTTACTCATGATCTTTTATATCCTTGGAAAGTTCGGTCTGCCGACCATCTAGTCTAATTAAGCTCTAGTCTAATTGAGTTCTGTAATGGTTAATAAGGTCAACCTTAGTGATGAAACCCATGAACACCTCTTTGTCATAAATGATTGCCACCTTGCCTTCCTGCAATACTTGAGCAAGCTCAGATTCAGTAGCTTGCGCTGACACTATATCTAATTTAGAGGTCATGACCTCTCCCGCAGGCAACGTAAACGCCTGCTGATTCTGAGTAACACTGAAAAGAATGTCTTCTTCATCTAATACTCCGACTAAAGCATTCTTTTCTAACACTGGTAATTGCGAAATATCCGATGCGCGCATGCGCTTATAGGCGGTCATTAGAGTATCTGTGGGCGCAATACTTACCATTTCTCCACGATCAGCTCGACGGCTGATCATATCGGTTAAATTTCCTATGCCGGGCACCTCCAATAAATTATTGTCATACAACCAAGCTTTATTAAAGGCTTTAGATAGATATTTGTTGCCAGTATCGCAGATAAAGGTAACTACGCGTTTATGGGTAGTTTGTTGCCGGCACCACTTAACAGCACCTGCGACCAATGTGCCGGTAGACGAGCCACCAAGAATACCTTCGACGCTCACTAAGGTTTGTAATGTTTGAAATGCCTCTTTATCTGACACGGTCACCGCATCATGAATTAAATCAACATTGAAAACATCCGGAATAAAATCCTCACCAACTCCTTCCACAAGCCAAGAACCACCCTCATAGCAAAAACTGCCTTTGGTGACTGCATCTGCGATAATCGATCCCTCTGGGTCAGCTGCGACCATTTTAATGCTGGGATCTTTTTCTCTAAAAAATTCAGCCATACCCGTCAAGGTGCCGCCAGATCCAACGCCTGCAACCACTGCATCAAGGTTACCCTCCATTTGATCCCATATCTCAGGTCCAGTGGTAGTGCGATGTATCATTGGATTTACCGGATTAGAAAATTGGTTGGCCAAAAAGCTTCCTGGCGTTGTAGCAACAATAGTGCGGGCTAAGTCTTGATAGTATTCCGGATGCCCTTCAGGAACATCAGAACGAGTAAGAACAATTTGTGCACCTAACCCTTCTAAGTGGAGAATTTTTTCGCGGCTCATCTTGTCTGGAATTACCAGAATAATTTTATAACCTTTAATGGCAGCAACGAGCGCCAAACCAATACCTGTATTACCTGCAGTTGCCTCAACAATGGTACCGCCAGGTTTTAATTCCCCAGATGTTTCAGCAGCCTCTATGATAGCCAAGCCTACACGGTCTTTGATTGAGCCGCCGGGATTAGGCGCTTCAAGCTTTACAAAAAGCTCGCAAGGGCCGGTATCAAAAGCCTTTAACTGCAACATTGGCGTATTGCCAATAAGTGTTAGTAGAGAGGTATGTATAGTCATAACTAGTTTGTGTAAGCCTTTGATTTGAAGTGTGACACAGCGGACGATTGATGCATTCTCCGCCAACGTTAAGGCTAAGAGTACCACAAACAGGATGACAAGATAGATCGTTTTGAGTACTCTTATAAGGGTTTTGTAGGTTGACCAGCACAGATAGAATTACACTTTTGAACGCCACTAAAGTCGTAATTACTCACCCTTGCGATAACCCATTGTCGACTTCAACACTATCAGGTAGCCAAAGGACACCATTATGAACAAAAATATTCAAACTGAGATTGAGGCAGCTGTTTTTCGGCAATTAGTAGCCCACCTAGATAACAATAAAAACGTGCAAAATATTGACTTGATGAACGTAGCAGATTTCTGTAGAAATTGCCTTAGTAAATGGTATGTGACGGCGGCTCAAGATGCTGGTGTGCCGATAGACTATGAGCAGGGCCGTGAGCTAGTGTACGGTATGCCCTACTCTAAATGGAAAGCAAAATATCAGATACCAGCTACTGCTGAACAGCTCCATCGCTATACCTCTAAGAGCAATACTTAGACACTCAAGACATCTTGTTATTCATTGAGGTGGTAGCCTGGCGTTGAAGCTGACAATGCGCGCTCTGCAGGGTTCATGTCTTGATGAATATGATCAAATAAAGCCGAGGAAAGATAGCGCTCTCCGGTATCTGGCAGCATACATAAAATAACCGTATGCGGCTCTGAACGCCTTGCTATATCTAATGCAACCGCGAAGGTTGAACCGCCCGAAATACCCGTAAAAATACCTTCTTTTTGAGCTAGTTGCCGCGCATGCTCCATACCTTTTTGCTCATTAACTGGTACAAGCTCATCGACGTAATTCAAGTCAACTGCGTCCTGTAGTACCTTAGCAATAAAATCTGGTGTCCACCCCTGGATCATATGAGGCTGAAAAGCATCGTGACTCTTAGATGGCGCGCCATTGGACTGTCTTAGTTGTGCCTGGCCGCTATTTAACAACTGCGCATTATCAGGCTCGCTTAAAATTATTTTCGTCTCAGGTCGCTCCGTCCTCAGCACACTAGCAACGCCTGAAAAAGTACCTCCAGTCCCATAGCCTGTGACCCAGTAATCTAAGGACTGACCGGCAAAGTCAGCAAGAATTTCTTGTGCAGTGGTATTTTGATGAATCTTAGCATTAGCCTCTGTTTCAAATTGACGAGCTAAAAACCAATTGTTACTTTCAGCTAATTCTACCGCTTTTTTGTAACAACCCATGGCTTTATCCGCTTTGGGCGTCAAAACCACACTAGCACCAAAAAAACGCATCAGTTTTCGTCGTTCAATCGACACACTGGTGGGCATAGTGGCAACAAAAGGGTATCCCTTAGCAGCACAAACCATTGCAAGTCCGACGCCAGTGTTGCCACTGGTAGCTTCTACGACCGTTTGCCCTGGCTGCAAGAGACCTGCGGTTTCGGCCTCCTCAATAATACTAACAGCGAGGCGGTCTTTCACTGAACCGGCGGGATTGAAAAATTCAGCTTTCACATACAAACGTACGTCTTCAGGAACCCCTTTCTTCACCCGAACACAGGGGGTATTCCCAATGGTGTCTAGTATACTGTTATAAAGCTGGCCTCGGCCGGCGGTAACTCTTGCATTTTCTGACATTAGTCCGTCCTTACTACAGATTTATGATCAAAGTATAGGACAGCTTCACTGCCAAGAGTAGGCTGTTGGGTAAGTATTGATGGATTTCAGTAGAAACCAATCTCGCTTACCTGTAGGTCGGCAGAGTGATTTCTTCCATAGGCAACAATGCCTATGCTGCGAAGGGATGTTGGCAGTACCCTCTTTCTTAGCCATGAACCAGATGCATTAAAACTATCAAGGGGCAAGCGAATCACCTGCCAGTCTTTAGTCACATCAAACTCGGCCTGATAGTATTGCCAGGGCAGCATGGTGCCCCTAGTACGTAGATGGATGTAGTATTTTTGAAGATTTCCACGCACTTTTACGTAGATTCCCATTGCGTCTTTGTCAACCCCAGTTCTCAGGGACGTCCGCAGTTGAATAAATCCTCCATTGTTTGCCGTACTGACGTCTCCAGTAAGGTGGGCATAATCCTCGCCATTCTCAGCACCCAAGCGAGCTGAACCTTCAGAAACACCACCCATAACTTGATCGCTAAAGTAATTCCAAATCACTTTAGACTCTGTTGAAAAATCATCGATGATAATATTATCATTGCCCTGAGCTATTTGCGCGCCTATGAGAATGAGTGCGGCAAGCAGCGTTTTAATGGGCGTTGTAATTCTCATTCTGTTGTTGCTCCTAGCGTTGTTTGTACTGTGTTGGGCAGTAACCTCGACTCACCCCGGCTGGACGAAGCGCAAGATGCTTGGTTTTTCTGTTCGATACTCGTGCTCGCCATAGCTTAAAAGATCTAGTTTTCATTTGCCGCCGCATGATTGCAATCACGTCTGACTCGTCAATAGCAAAATTTATCTTAATAGCTTCAAACGGCGTTCTGTCTTCCCACGCCATTTCAACTATACGAGAGAGCTCTTGTTGCGTGAATTTTTCACTTTCGCGACTCAAACTATTATTTCCCAAGGTTAAAATATTAATTTACCATGGTTGTACGAGGACAATAGGTGTTCGTATCAATCAACGTCCTATGTCTTTTCGGTTGTGTTTTAGATACTAACTCTTTAAAGGTTTATGAAGGAACAATTCTGTGAAAATAATTTGCATTGGTTTTTTGATACTAAGCCTAGCCTCTTGCGGCGGCTCAGGCACTGATTCAATCGTTATAGAACCGATAGATGTTGGTGTGCCCGAGTCGAATGGTCCTGATAGTAATACTTATCCCGGTGTCACCTGGGAGACCTTTCCTGCGGCAGACGTCGGCATGTCACAATCTGCAATTGATCAAGCATTAAATTATGCATTTAAGAGTAGTCGTAATACCCAGGGAGTAGTTATTGTCCGGCACGGTGTTGTCGTGGCAGAGCGTTATGCCAATGGATCTTCGCAGGACAGCCTAGCCACTAGCTGGTCGACGGGAAAATCATTTGCTAGC
>DNBN01000191.1:0-2074 GCA_003491845.1 Porticoccaceae bacterium
AAGAGCGCGATTTTCTTAAAAATCACCTGGGCCCAGTTCTTGAGCGAGAAGGCCTTGGGGACAAGAAGATCGTTGTCTGGGATCACAATCGTGACCTGATTACCCGTCGCGCCAATGTTATTTTTGAGGATCCAGAAGCGGCTAAATACGCTTGGGGCATAGGTTTTCACTGGTACGAAACCTGGGCCGGTGGTGAGACCATGCACGACAATCTTGCGTTGGTTCACGAGTCTTACCCGACCAAGAACTTGCTCTTTACCGAGGGTACCAACGAAAACTTCAGAGAAGATCGCTACCAGCATTGGCCCAATGCCGAGCGCTATGGTCACTCCATGATTAATGACTTTAATCGTGGCACTGTGGGTTGGACGGACTGGAATATATTGCTTGATCACACTGGTGGTCCCAACCATGTTGAGAACTTTTGCTTCGCACCTATCCATGGCGACACGCGCACGGGCGAGCTGATCTATACGCCAACCTACTACTATATTGGCCACTTCTCTAAGTTTGTGCGCCCAGAGGCTCAACGCGTCAGTACCAGCAGTAGCCGCAGCTTTTTATTGGCCACCTCTTTTGTCAACACAGACAACCAGATGGCAACCATCGTGATGAACCATACCGACAAGCCGGTTAATTACAATTTCTTCGTTGGTGAAGGGCAGACTAAGTTAACTATTCCCCCCCGAGCTATGCAGACCCTAGTTTATTAGAAAGCTTTACTAGAAAGCTTTACTAGAAAGTTCTAGAACGAAGGTTTGTTGTGTCGTCTGCGATTTGGCTTAAGTACTTTTAAGTCAAATTAAGCTCTTTGATAACCTTAGCCTAGGCCTTTTGGCCTGGGCTTTTTTTTGCATATAAAGGGGCCTTTTGTGAGGCGCGGTATGCTGTGGGCGTCATGCCCTCGAGCTTTTTAAAGAATGTGTAGAACACCGATTTGCTGTTGAAGCCCACAGCGAGATAGATATCGGTAATACTAGCTCCTTTGGATTCAGCCAGCATACGCTTGGCCTCCTCTATGCGATAACGATTAATGAATTCATAGTAGTTAATGCCAAAGTGGCGATTAATCAGCATGGATAGATCTCTGGGCATTATATTAAGCGCCTCAGCCAGGCGGTCCAATGTGATGTCGGGCTCCATATAGATCTTGGTCTCGCTTATCGCGCGATCCACTCTAGCGGCCATTTCCGGCTGCATAAATGTCTCTTCAGCAGGCTTCTTTGGCGCAGTTGTTTCGTTGACCTGCTCAAAAACACCAAAATAGCGAACGGCAGTGAAGACCAGCAGATTGACCAAAATAAAAGTGAGGTAGTAGCCGGTTAATCCGATAGTGGCGAACTGGTTCGGTGCCAGCACAAGGCCGGTAACGTTATTGGCTATTTTGACCGCCAATAGCACAGCCTCTGATAGCATAACCACTAAAAAGCCGATCACCAGGGCTCTTAGCCAAGAGACATGGATTTTCTCCATATTCGAGTTGGTATTGCGCAATAGGCTGCTGTAGCGGCTTATCAAGACAAAGCATGCGATGACATAACACACCCTTATAAGTTTGCTAAAGAACTCCATATAGACATAGTTGGCGCTGTAAACAAAGGTTTCCGATGCGATCATATCCAGGCGCACTTCAGTGGGGCGGGCATAAAATGCTGTGCCAATAAACACTGCGTAAGCGACTAGGGGGGACAGATGCAATAGGTCAACTTTGGCTAGTTTGAAGTCTCGAAATACCAATGATTTAAAGCAGAGAAATAACAGCGCACCATCCAGATAATAGGCAATTGCGGGGAAAAAATGCAGACTTGGAAGTTTCTCTCTGGCGATGACTTTAAAATCCGCCCCCCACATCATTAGTTCATTGATCGGTATCAGCGCATGAGCCAGTAAAAATAGGGCTAAGAACCAAATGCTTGCGGTGTTTCTATGGTTAGTGAGGCACAGTAGTAAAAAGCAAAACAGGCATTGCATCGCCGTCATTAGCAAAATAACGTCGTGAAAATTGAATAATACTGTGTTGAACCCTAACGCTTCCATTTACAGCCTTTTAGATAACAGATTTGGCATTGCTGAT
>DNBN01000191.1:2337-2661 GCA_003491845.1 Porticoccaceae bacterium
TGCTTTTGTCTTGCTTTAGCGACAGGTTGTTTTAAAAGTCCCCTTATATATCAGCATGCTTTTCACCTTAGTACTATTTTGAGCGAATCAAAAGAGTCTGCGCCGCATTTTGGACTTCCATTCTAACTGCGATTCTACCGCATCTTACCGGCGACCTGATTAAGTCAAAAATTATTTGTTTTAGGGGGAGCGGATGCAACTCATTGTCCCGTCTTATACCAGCGCCTTAAATTCGCGCTGAATAATAAATTAAATAATTTTTACTAATGGGGAACAAATATGTTTAGAAAGTCAAAACTTTCTGTAGCCATACTTGCCGCCGCG
>DNBN01000268.1 GCA_003491845.1 Porticoccaceae bacterium
ACGTACGCCTACGCGTACGCCTACGCCTACGCGTACGCCTACGCCTACGCCTACGCCTACGCCTCCGCATACGCCTACGCCTACGCCTACGCCGCCACCCACTACCACTACGACTACAGGCACCACGACCACTGGTACTACAGGCACCTCAGGGACCACTACAACCTCTACAGGCACATCATCAACTAGTGGGACTTGATGGCTTGCTGCGAGTTAAAAAAGGGCATTTTAATGCCCTTTTTTATTTTTCTGGAAAAGATATTTTCTGCTATGCTTTGGCGATGTTCAGAATACTTTTACTGGTGATAGCGGTACTTTCCACTTCTGTGTCAAGTGCAGCATCTGATTTCGGCACTACAGGCCTCATAGATATACCTACCGCTAGAATGTCATCAGATGGTGCGTTTACTACTACGATGGCTATTCAGTCTCGGACAAATTCTTATGCTATTTCTTATCAAGCCACGCCATGGCTAGAGGGTACCTTCCGCTATACTGGCTTTAATGAATTTTTTCACTATGACCGTAATTACGAAGCTAAGGTCCGTCTCTGGAAGGAGCAACAATATCTTCCTCAAGTGGCTATTGGTATAAGAGATTTAGTTGGAACTGCAGTATGGGGGGCTGAATACTTAGTAGCCTCGAAGGAGGTCGGTCTATTTGATGTTACTGTTGGTATTGGCTGGGGGCGGCTTGCCGGAAATGGAGATTTTGCTAACCCTTTAATCAAATTAAATGATTCATTTGAAGTGCGGCCAAAATTTGGTGGAAAAGGTGGAGAGTTATCAACCAGCACATTTTTTAGTGGTGAAGAGGCCGGTTTTTTCGGAGGGGTTTCCTATCAATTTGAATCACTTCCTGTCCAATTTTTGATGGAGTACAACCCCGATCAATATTCTTGGGAGCAATCACGGAGAGGTCTGAGTCCAACGTCACCAATTTCTGCCGCTATTAAATGGCAAGCATCACCCAATCTTTCTGTGAGCCTATCTCGACAGCATAATCAAGAGTGGGGGATTGCCTTGAGTGCGTCTCTGGATAGCAAGGCGTTGCCATCTATACCCTCTCCAAAACTCTTCCGTTCCAGTTTGGACTATGCCGCGGATGAGCTGCCTACTGGTTTAAATAAAAACAGCTGGTATGACACTCTGTTGTTTGATGTTGAGCGCTCAGGGCTTCTATTATTAGCGTCCACCGTAGATGTTCCAACACGCACGGCGACCTTGGTGATGGGTAATACAGGCTTTTCAGTCTGGGCTGATGCGATAGCAACTATGGCCAGACTCGCTGATTTGCATTTGCCCACCACTGTAAATACCTTCAATATTATCATTGAAGAAGAAGGTTACAGAGTCCATTCAGTGCGTATGCGTAGACCATCATTGACCTATGGCAGAAACAGGCAAATTGTCGAGCGCGAAATTCGAATTGAGCCAGCAAGGCCTCAAGCTTATGTGCAACACAAAACGAATTTTGTTACTAAGAAAATAGTATTTGATGTTAGCCTAGCGACGCGAACACAACTATTTGATCCAGATGATCCTTTGCGTTACCAGTTATATGGCAGCGTTGGAATGTCAATGGCACTTCCCAAAGGGTTGTCTTTACAAGGCTCCTATGGTGTTGATATCACCAATAATTTTGATGAAAGTCGTCGTGCTGATTCAGGGTCAGTGTTACCAAGAGTACGTTCAGATGTCGTGAAGTATTTGGTGCAGGGTGACACCGGTTTAGATTCGCTTTATTTGGAGAAGCGCGGTAATTTTCGAAGTAATGTTTATTACCGAGCTTTTGCTGGGGTCTTGGAAGAAATGTATACTGGCGTCGGAGGAGAAGTGCTTTTACAGCCTTTTCAGTCTCGTTTGGCGTATGGTCTGAGTGCTAATGTGGTTCGTAAGCGTGATTTTGATAAGTCCTTCAAGCATCTGGATTATCAGACAACAACTGCATTTGCCAGTGTTTATTGGGCTACGCCCTATAATAATTTTGATGTTGCAATCCATGCTGGACGATACTTAGCAAAGGATGTGGGTGCTACTTTAGAAGTTCGGCGAACGTTCACAAATGGATGGATGGTTGGTCTGTGGGCAACTAAAACGAACGTCTCAGCGGAAGACTTTGGTGAAGGCAGTTTTGACAAGGGTATGTTCTTCAAAATACCGTTGGATAGATTATTTGGTAATTCAACAAGGGCTAGTTTTGGAAATCGAATGCGTCCAATACAACGCGATGGTGGGCAGCGACTAGAGTCACATAGTGGTTCTATTTGGTGGGACACACGGTCTGTGCGATATGACGCATTAACCGAGACGATGGGAAGGCTTCTGCCATGATTCGAGCCCTTATTTCTAAAGTGGTAATAGCCTTAATTCTTGTAATAATATCAGGTTGCGTCATTAAATCATCGCAACTTTCAGGACTTTTAGATCAGTTTGATGAACAGAGCGTTGATTTTTCGGATAACAGTTGGCTGTTAACTTATGGTGGGTACAAGTCAGTGGTCTATGCTGTTGAAGTCCCGCAAGGTATCTTATTTACCAATAGTTTTGGAGACGCGGTGGTTTTTGATGGTTGGTCGATTAGTCAAGTTCGAGGTATGGGTCGTAGCCAAGTTGATATCGGTATCGATGATAAATTCGACCAAAGGTTGCTTAGCGATAACGCTAGGCTCACAGCGACGCACCGGTGTGAGGGTTGGCAAAAGCGTGATGATTCTAACATGGTTCAATATTCTCAACTGTGTTACGGTGATCGCGATTATAAAAACAGCATTCTTGTCAACGCTGAGGGTAACATTGCTATTATTCGTCAGGTAATTGACAAGAGGCACAGAGCGATAACCTTGTCTAAGCAAAATTAAAAAAATGAAACAGAGATCAGTATAAAATGAAAGAAAAGACAGTTAACTATTTTTACAGCGCACTGGTGTTTTTTGTGCTTTACACCGTCGCTAATATGTCACTCGCGCAGAACCTTGATCAAGCACAAGCGTTATGTAGTGACTTGACGCCGGCAAAGAAAGCCATGGCTGAGAGAGCCGGGTATGATGTAGATCAACTTTGCAGCCAGGTGTCCTCGACATCGAAAAATGCTCAAATAACTCCGCCGCTGCCGACGATTCCCAGAGCTACAGTTTCAACGATGACTGCACCGGGACAACTGCCCTCCAGTCAACAATCTCAAGCAGATAATGTCCCAAATGAAGCCATAGAGCCACCTAGCAAAGCTCAGATTGAAAAATCATTGCTTAAACCCTATGGGTACGATCTCTTTGCTAATGCACCAAGCACTTTTGCTCCAACGGCAAGCTTGTCAGTATCATCAGACTATTTATTGGGGCCGGGAGATAGTCTCGATATTTTGTTTTACGGTAAAACCAACAACAGCCTTAGCTTAGAAATTAATCGAGAAGGGATTGTCGATTTTCCCGAACTCGGCCCTGTCGCATTGGCTGGTCTGTCATACTCTGAAGCCAAGGCGATGTTGAAAAGCCGCATCGCCCAACAAATTGTTGGTGCTCAAGTCAGCATAAGTATGGGTATGCTCAGATCAATGCAAATTTTTGTGCTGGGCGAAGCCTTTAAACCCGGTGCCTATACAGTGTCGTCGCTGGCAACTGTTACCCAAGCATTGATAAGCAGCGGTGGTGTCAGTGATATAGGTTCTCTGAGAAATATTCAGATAAAGCGTCGAGGTACGGTGGTCGCGACTCTCGATGTCTACGATCTCTTGATGAGGGGAGACACAGCTAACGATCTGCGCTTGAGAGATTCCGACGTCATCTATATCCCCACAGTGGGTGATCAGGTTTCGATTATGGGTGAGGTGCTGAGACCGGCCATTTATGAGTTGAAAGGCAGTGAAACAGCGGCGGATTTAATTGAGCTCGCAGGTGGCTTTGTTGCCAAGGCCTACGCGAAAAGTGTGCGCTTGGAGCGGGTTAATGC
>DNBN01000002.1:0-170 GCA_003491845.1 Porticoccaceae bacterium
CAGCGAGCCATGCCATCAAATAGTTCTGCCATATAGTCGTGAGGTTCAATTTGAGTCGTGTAGGGGTTAAAAGTAAGACCGAGGCTGGTGATAAAATTTTCAGCCACATCAGCCCAATCGATATCGGGATAAGCCGACAGATGTGCATTGTAATTACCCACAGCACCATT
>DNBN01000002.1:474-1037 GCA_003491845.1 Porticoccaceae bacterium
CGCTGAAGACGAAAAGCAACATTCGCCATTTCTTTACCAACGGTGGTTGGCGATGCCGTTTGACCATGAGTACGAGCCAACATAGGCACCTGTGCAAGATCTCTACCCATGCTGCTAAGTCGGTTGGCAATGTCGGTAATACACGGAATAACTATATTTTGTAGCCCATCCCTTAACATCAGTGCATGGGACAGATTATTGATATCCTCTGAAGTACAGGCAAAATGGACAAACTCACTAATAGCAACTAGCTCAGCATTGTCGGCTATGACTTCTTTTATTAAGTACTCCACAGCTTTTACATCATGGTTAGTGGTTTTCTCAATTTCTTTAACCCGTTGTGCCTGCTCTAGAGTAAAGTTACAAGCAAGGTTTTCTAATGCCGTATTAGCGCCTTCTGAGAGATTCGGAACCTCCAAAATAGCCGGATGAGCTGCGAGCTGCTGAAGCCAACGAACTTCGACTAAAACTCTGTAACGAATCAAGCCAAACTCACTAAAAATAGTTCGTAGGTGTTCGGTTTTTGCGGCATATCGCCCATCGATGGGTGACACCGCGGTGAG
>DNBN01000002.1:1302-8493 GCA_003491845.1 Porticoccaceae bacterium
AGGAACAGCAGCCATGATTTTTCCTGTAAAATTTTGAAATTAAGGGCTTCTATTATATAGGAAATAGGAACTTAATTCAGAGAGATCTACTTAAAAGTTGCCCAAAAAAGACTAATGAATTATGTTGGCAATGCCTTAATTAAATTTTTACGTTGCCACAACAGATGGCTACGCTTGCCCCCCAGCTGCTGCCATAAAAAAGCACTGCGTATACCTACAAACAGGAGACACCGAACACGTTGGGCTACAGCCGGCTGTGAGAGATATAAAGCATTTCCAGTAATCTGAATACGACTGCGCATAGTACTAATGACATCGGTATATAATCCAGCTACATTTGCAATGACATTATCATGCGATGGTGAGAAGTGTTCTGCCTGATGTTTTGCATTTAGTATTCCATCTGCAATGTTTTTCAGACGCTCTGGATCCGAATATAAACGGCGCGCGAGATACATAATACCAATTACATACCGAGTCACATCGGCACGTTGGTTATACCGTGACACTATCATTTCACGCATTAACCTAACACCCTCCGAAATATTGTCCACAGAACCATACAAATCTGCAATAGAATCAGGGTTTTGATTGAGCAAGACCGCCATAGCATTTGCTAACTCTGTGTCAGGAATTTCACCACGATTGGCTAGCCTATCCACCCATTCGGCGTAGTGAAAGACCGCCGCTAGGGACAAGGCTTGATCCGATGTAGGACGCCTAAAGGTCACTCTGTCTGATTCCACGTTTTCTCGATAACACCGCCACCAAGACAATGTTCATCATGGTAAAAAACCACCGATTGCCCGGGGGTAATCGCGCGCTGAGGGACCTCAAAGTTAACTATATATCCCAGATTATCATCTCTGGATACACAACACTTCTGATCAGATTGACGGTACCGAGTCTTGGCTGAACATAGTAATGTTTCGCCGACAGCCAGAGGAAGATTGATCCAATGAACATCAAAGGCACTCAGACTATTAGTAAACAATTGCGGATGTTGAGCTCCTTGGCCAACAATTAGGACGTTGCGATCAAGGTCTTTAGCCAAGGTAAACCAAGGCTCATCATTGGTGTTTTTAACACCGCCTATCCCTAGTCCTTGGCGCTGACCCAGAGTGTAGAACATCAGGCCCTGATGTTCCCCCATAATCGTGCCATCGGGAGTTTCCATCGAACCAGGTTGGGCAGGGAGGTACTGTGCTAGAAAATCTTTAAATCGGCGCTCACCAATAAAGCAAATTCCTGTGCTGTCTTTTTTATCCGATGTGACAAAGCCATTTATTTCAGCGATATGTCTGACCTCAGGTTTGGTCAGTTCGCCAACGGGAAAAAGACTCTTTGCAAAGGCCTTGCCGGAAACAGCATGTAAAAAATAACTTTGATCCTTATTGTTGTCGACGCCTTTGAGAAGCCGAGTATGACCTCCAGACTGAGTAACTCTGGTATAATGCCCAGTTGCAATTAAGTCAGCGCCAAGTAGCTGTGCATAGTCTAAAAACACCTTAAATTTTATTTCTCTATTACACAATATATCGGGATTAGGGGTTCTGCCGGCCCGATATTCTGCCAAAAAGTGTTCAAACACATTATCCCAGTAATCTGCCGCAAAGTTAGCGGTGTGAAGCCTGATACCTAATTTGTCGCTCACTTGTTGAGCATCTGCTAAGTCATCTATAGCCGTGCAATATTCTGATCCATCATCCTCATCCCAGTTTTTCATAAATAGTCCCTCCACCTCATAGCCTTGCTGTAACAGCAAAAAGGCGGCGACGGAGGAGTCCACGCCACCTGACATTCCAACAATAACTTTTAAGGGACTATTCATATGAAATTAACGTTACTCTGGTTAATGGACCGCTGATGACACTATAAGCTGTTACGAAACATTTCCAAAGGAAA
Organism: Porticoccaceae bacterium; assembly: GCA_003491845.1. Classification (GTDB taxonomy): domain Bacteria; phylum Pseudomonadota; class Gammaproteobacteria; order Pseudomonadales; family Porticoccaceae; genus HTCC2207. Next base: position 3,208 of record DNBN01000002.1, read on the forward strand.
AATACGACCCGACAAATAGTCGTCAATAGCTAGATGTACCATTTCGCTGCGTGGTGTGTTGCTTGGACTTTTTATTGCTTGTACTGACATCCATTCAGCATAATCAATATCAGAATCAAGCTGAGCCTGATCATCGAAAGCAATTGGCTTGGCCGTAAAAACTAATCGATAATATGTAATACCTGTTATCGACGATTTCGCATTAGAAAAACCTAAAAATCCATTGAGTTCTACCAGCCAACCCGTCTCCTCTAGGGTTTCTCTAATTGCCGCGGCCATCACGTCTTCGCCTGGTTCAACATGACCTGCGGGCTGATTAATTACTTGTGAGCCATTTTTTGTTTCCCTAACCATTAAGAATTTTCCGTTGCGCTCCACCACGGTCGCAACGGTGAGATGAAGTTTATCTGGCATTATTTAAAGTCTTTTTGTGTATTTGATCGTATCTAAATTGGCCTGGTTTCAAATCTCCTAGGGTCCAGCCACCAATAGCCGTGCGCACTAGTCTTAATGTAGGTAGTCCGACAGCGGCAGTCATGCGACGTACCTGTCGATTTCGGCCCTCGTTAATCACGATTTCCAGCCACGTGTCAGAGACAGTTTTACGCGACCTAATGGGTGGATTACGTTTCCAGAGGGCCGGTTCGGCCAGGATTTTACAAGACAAGGCCCGAGCTAAGCCATCTTTTAAATCAACACCCGCCAGTAGTGCCTCACAATGCTTATCGGTAGACATTCCCTCGACGTGTACCCAATATTTTTTACTTAACTTAAACTTAGGATGACTTATTTTCTGCTGTAGACTCCCACTGTCGGTAAGTAACATAAGGCCTTCTGAATCATAATCTAATCGTCCTGCAGGATATACCTGCGGTATAGATATATAGTCACCTAACGTTTTCCGATGACCCTCATCTGTGAACTGACTCATGACCTGATACGGTTTGTTAAATACAATTAATGTAGACATGAACCTGACCCTAACCCCAAAAAAGTCATTATAGATGAAACTCTACTACAAAAAAGGCCATTATCTGTGTTAATATTGGGCCATTAGGTAAAATTTTTACATTTAAATTCTGCAGTCCAATTTTAACGTTTGCTTTCAGCGGAGACCCACATGGGATACCAACATATACAAGTGCCACAAACTGGCGAAAAAATCACAGTCAATTCTGATTTCTCGCTAAATGTTCCAAACAACCCTGTAATCCCATTTATCGAAGGGGATGGTATTGGGGTTGATATCACTCCAGTTATGGTGAAAGTAATAAATGCTGCAGTGTCCAAAGCTTATTCTGGAGATAAACAAATATCATGGATGGAGGTTTTTTGCGGCGAGAAAGCTGCTGAATTATACGAAGGAGACTGGTTCCCTGCTGAAACGCTGCAGGCTGTTCAAGATTATATTGTTTCGATTAAAGGACCTTTAACTACGCCAGTGGGTGGTGGATTTAGGTCTCTTAATGTTGCCTTACGCCAAGAATTAGATTTGTTTGTTTGTCAGCGACCGGTTCGATGGTTCTCTGGTGTACCTTCGCCGGTTAAAGAGCCTCATAAAGTAGATATGTGTATCTTCCGTGAAAACTCCGAAGACATCTATGCGGGGATTGAGTGGAAGGCTGGAACCGATGGAGCAAACAAGGTTATCAAGTTTTTGCAAGATGAGATGAGCGTCAGCAAAATTCGTTTTGACACCAACTGTGGCATTGGCGTTAAGCCAGTGTCAGAAGAGGGAACAAAGCGTTTGGTTACTAAGGCCATTCAATATGCTATTGACCAAAATAAGCCTTCAGTTACGTTGGTGCACAAGGGTAATATTATGAAATTTACCGAAGGCGCGTTTTGTGATTGGGGCTATGAGGTGGCGCGCGATGAGTTTGGTGGCCAGGCACTTGATGGTGGTCCATGGCATGTGGTTAAAAACCCAAAAACAGGTGAAGATATAGTCATTAAAGATGTGATCGCCGATGCCATGTTACAGCAAATTATTTTACGCCCTGACGAATACAGTGTGATTGCGACTCTAAATCTTAATGGCGATTACATTTCTGATGCTCTGGCCGCTCAGGTTGGCGGGATTGGTATTGCGCCCGGTGCAAACCTTTCTGATGATGTTGCCATTTTTGAAGCTACCCATGGCACAGCACCAAAGTATGCCGGTCAAGATAAGGTTAACCCCGGATCGCTAATCCTATCTGCTGAAATGATGCTCAGGCATCTAGGGTGGGGCGAAGCAGCTGATTTAGTTATTAAAGGCATTGAAGGGGCAATTACCGAGAAGAAAGTAACCTATGACTTTGAAAGACTGATGGATGATGCGATTTTAATGTCGTGCTCCGAATTTGGTGATGCAATGATTGACAATATGTAATATTGGTCAAGTTGGATAGTAAGTTAAAAAGCCCGGCTATTTTGTCGGGTTTTTTTTGTGACACAGATTAGGTTGTAGCATATCAGTCTGCACTCTTTGAATTTCAAGCCCTCAAAAAATCGTCAGCCTAGGTTTTCAGCCTCTGCCATGGAATCAATTTTTCTTTTTGCTAACCAGTAACCTAAGATACCAAAAAGTATTGAACCAACCGCTTGGCCAATTAGCACACCAGCAGCCTGCCAAAAATAGCTTCCCACCATCACAAAAGGAATGGTCCCCACAGTTGCTTTCCCGACATTAAGTGTACTTGCTAAACGTGGCGAGTTGAGATTATTAAATACTGCATTTGATACAAAAAGCATTCCGTTAAAGATAAATGTAATTGCAAGAAATGTACAAAATAAACTCACAATATCAGCAGCTTGAGAGTCTAACTTAAATAGATTAATTATCGCTTCTTGAGATAACAACAAAGCAACGGATATGGCGGCACAAAATCCAAAAATAACCACCAAAGAATCGCTGAGTGTGCGCTTGATTCTATCCCATTGCTGAGCGCCATAATTTTGTCCTAATATGGGCCCTATAGCACCGGACACGCTAAACACAAATGCAAAGCAGACGGGCGTTAAGCGGCCTATTACTGCATAGCCTGCAACGTAGCTATTACCATAGACTGCAATTGCAGCAGTGACGTATGCATTACCCAAGGGTGTTGCTGTGTTGGTTACTATCGCAGGCAGAGCAATATTAAGGATCTGTCTCATACTCGTTTTAAATGATTTATAGCTCGGTTTGGTGAGAAGTTTGTGTTTGAAATGCACTCTGTGAAGTGCGTAAACAAATACTCCCACACGAGCAAACACAGAGGCGATCGCAGCCCCAGTAACACCCAGGCTCAGGCTAAAAATTAGAATAGGGTCTAATATTGCATTTATGATGCCGCCTGAGAGGGTTGACATCATAGAACCTTTGGCGTCGCCCACGGCTCGCAATACTGCGCTGGCAGCCAGACCGACCGCCAGAAAAACTGCAGCGGGTAGCACAATGATCAAGTACTCTTTAGCAACAACAGCCGTTCGGCCTTCGGCTCCAAGCCAGTTCAGCAGATTATCAAGGCTAAAAATAATTATAATCACTGTAACTATGCTTATAAGGGCAGCGATTATCATCACATTAATGGCATAGTCTTTAGCTTTACGCCTATTTTGAGCACCGAGTGCTCGTGAAACCAAGGCCCCGGCAGCGATGGACGTACCAATAGAAATTGAAGTCGCTAAAAAGGTAAGGGTACTTGCAAAACCAATAGCGGCAACTAGCTCTGGTTCGCCCAGCAGACTGATAAACCACATGTCAAGTAAATCAACGAAGAAGATTGAGGTTAAACCAAATGCACTAGTACCTGCCATCACTACAATGTGACGCATCAGGCTACCCTGAACAAACTTTGCGCTTTTTTCCATAGAAATCTCATGAGAAACGTGGCGGTCTAACAAGTACTAATCTGTAAATATGGCAGGCGGATACTTATTATATACGCATAATAACAGTTCGCCGATGATCTATTAACAAATCCATCCGATTCATGGCGGCTTGGTCAAGTGAGCATAGCGTCAATTACTTTAAATAGGTGTTACGATGGTTTTAGACAATCGCAGGTCAATAGCTATAGGTCTTGTTATACTGGTCAAAACCCGATAGTTTTCAGTGTTATTTATCGTGGGGTGCGTTCACCAAAGCACATGTATTAATTGCGGGCAAAAGGTAGTTATCTGGAGTAGCGAAGGTAGTATTTTTTCCTCTTTGTCATCAAAAAGATCAGGAGTAGATTTACAGTATGTCAATGAATTTGTTAAATACCACCGTCGGACTCGCATTGGGTGGTGGGGCGGCTAAGGGTATAGCCCACATAGGAGTTCTCCAAGCTCTGGAAGATGCTGAGGTTAAAATTGATTATATTGCAGGTACCAGTGTCGGCTCAATGATTGCCGCTCTCTATGCCTTTGGTGTCGACCTTGAGATCATTGGAGAAGTGGCGCAGCAGCTAACCCTGTCAAAAGTATCTAGCTTTAAGTTAACTAAGACTGGTTTTTTTAGCACCGATTCTATTAATGCTTTGATTATAGATCATCTAGGCACAGTTAATATTGAAGATGCGAACATTCCTCTGGCCATTATTGCTACTGATATCAATACGGGAGAACAGGTTGTATTTCGTTCTGGCCCCCTTGCAGACGCGGTTTGCGCGTCTTCTGCTATACCTGGAGTGTATATTCCGATGGAGATTAATGGTCGAATGCTTGTGGATGGGGGCTTGGTGCAAAACGTACCTGTTGGGCCTTTAAAATCTATGGGCGCTGGTGTAACTATCGCCAGTCATTTGAGTAATGTTGATCGATATCCACAGCCAACTCACATCCTGGATGTAATGCGAAATGCATTTGAAATTGCGGTAAGCAGACATACTCAAACTCAGCTTAAAGAGGCTGATCTGGTGATCGGCATGAATCTAAGTGATTTCAGTCTCACAGATAATACAGATCGTTATGATGAACTCTTTACTATCGGCTACAACTCCGGCAAACAGCAAATAACAAAACTAGCTTGGTATCATAAAACTAACTTGCTTATGTATGTTTGGCGCTTAATGCAGCAATTAGCTCCTTTCAAGGTGCCAGAGTTAATTAAGACCTTGCGCGGTGACAAAGATGTAACATAGAGACAAATAAGTTCAAATTAGAACAGTCATAGGCAAGATAGGCTGCATCTTTAGCCGACACGCCAGTTTTTTTCGCTATATTGTATCGATGGTTATTAAAAGTTCTATTACTTACATGCAATTTATCGGCGCCTAGTTCAGTATTTTTGAAAATCATTAGAACCTCTAGCACATGCATCTCTCGTCGGGTAAG
>DNBN01000087.1:0-496 GCA_003491845.1 Porticoccaceae bacterium
AAGACAAACCAGTCTCTTAATTGCGCAGCATCAGCTGAAGTGTATTGGTCTAAAGAGCCACAACCTAGACAATCCGTAAGGTATTTTATTGACCATCTGGTGTGACTAAAAAACAGGTCAGACTTACCACGTCCTTTAGCATTGAGATAAGTCTCTAATGCATCGTCAATGGTTGGAAGATTTGATTCAAGGTTCACGGTAGCACCGCTTACCAGCAGATGAGATGCAGGAACATCTATTTGTTTGAGTCTTAAGCCTAACCAATAATCATCCAGCTTTGCTGAAAGCATCTTGAATGCAACAGTAGCTCTATGCGCTGACTTAGTTTTGAGGCTCTGGATGATGCGAGGTTTGCTGTAGTGATGCTTTAAATCACTAGGAATTACTCTTGAAAAGTAATACACATCACGTTTGATATACGTGTGTTGGGAATACTTTTGTGTATACCACATTGTCTACCCTACCTGTGTAACTGGAAGAATACACAAGGAAAACA
>DNBN01000087.1:801-4510 GCA_003491845.1 Porticoccaceae bacterium
GAGGGATTCGAACCCCCGACCAAGTGGTTCGAAGCCACCTACTCTATCCAGCTGAGCTACGGGTGCTTAACTGAGGGGTGCCAGTTTAACGTATTTCTCGGTAATATCTAGCTCAAAAAGCGTTATCGCTCCAAATATTGAAGTTTTCCTTTCACACCATTCCATTCAGCAGCATCTGATGGTGGTGCAATCTGCTCTGTAATATTAGGCCATATTTCTGCGAGTTCACCGTTGAGCTTGGCGAAAATTTCCTGACCCTCTGGAACCTCATCTTCGGCAAATATAGCGTCAACCGGGCATTCAGGCTCACATAGTGCACAGTCTATGCATTCATCCGGATGAATTACCAAGAAATTGGGACCTTCGTAAAAGCAATCCACAGGGCAGACTTCCACACAATCTGTGTGTTTACATTTAATGCAATTGTCACCTACTATAAAGGTCATTGAGTAGTTCCCATACTGTTTTTACTTGTTACCGCCTGGCGACTAGTATATCAGGTCGTAAGTCGTTGATTAATAATACGCGAGCGTTTTTTATTAATTTCGATGAAGGTAGCGGGTACGTCAAAGCAGTTTTTTTAGTTCATAAATTAAATCAAGTGCTTGTTTGGGTGACAACTCATCCGGCTCTATTTTAGCAAGATGTTTTTGCAATTCGGAGTTTGTCGGTGTCAAAAGCAGTTCATTTTGTAGTGGTGCTAAAACCTTAGGTGAATCTTCTGTATAGTTTACATTTTCTGGGTTGCTCTCTTCTAATCTAGCTAACTCCTGATAAGCTATTTCTAAGACGCTATTAGGTACGCCTGCTAATTTTGCGACTTGAATGCCATAACTTTTACTCGCTGGACCTTCTTGAACGCTGTGCAGAAAAACAATGCTATCACCATGTTCTTTGGCATCAAGATGTACGTTAATAGCACTAGATATTTTTTTTGGTAGCCTTGTTAATTCAAAATAATGCGTAGCAAAAAGGGTGAACGCTTTAACAGATACTGCTAGATGTACAGCACAGGCCCAGGCTAATGACAGGCCGTCAAAGGTGCTCGTGCCACGGCCTACTTCATCCATTAACACTAGGCTTCGGGCGGTAGCATTGTGCAGAATGTTCGCCGTTTCGGTCATTTCTACCATAAAGGTCGAACGACCACCAGCAAGATCATCTGATGAACCTATGCGAGTGTAAAGTCGGTCTATCATACCTATATTTGCAGAGGTTGCAGGCACAAAGCTACCGACCTGCGCGAGTAAAACGATCAATGCCGCTTGGCGCATGTAAGTTGATTTACCACCCATGTTAGGCCCAGTAATAATTAGCATTTTGCGGTGTTCATGCATAACTAGCTGGTTGGCCACAAAGGGATCTGACAATACTTGCTCAACTACTGGATGTCTGCCCCCTTGAATATCAATACCAGGCGCAACTTTTAATGTAGGTTGACAGAAATTAAGGCTATAGGCTCGCTCTGCTAGTGTTGCTAGCACGTCTATTTGTGCAATTGCGGCAGCACAGTGTTGCAAAGCGATTAAATCCTTATTTAGTGTCTCAAGAAGCTCTTCGTAAAGGTGTTTCTCTCTAGACAATGCGCGGCTTTTTGCACCTAGGGCTTTATCTTCAAAAATTTTTAACTCCGGCGTTATAAAACGCTCTGCATTTTTGAGTGTTTGACGGCGGATATATTCTACTGGTGCTTTATCGCTCTGACCGCGAGAAATTTCAATATAGTAGCCGTGAACTCGATTATATCCAACTTTCAGCGTAGCTATTCCAGTGGCTTGTCTCTCACGCTCTTCCATGGCGAGCAAAAATTCACCTGCATTGGTATTGAGTGCACGTAATTCATCAAGCTCAGCGTCATACCCGCTGGCGATAACCCCACCATCACGAATCATCATGGGTGGATTTTCTTTGATTGCATTAAGCAGTAAACCAACCAACTCAGGCATTGGTTGGGCTGCATTTTTCAGAACCTGTAAATGAGAGGAGTGACACTCTTCAAGACAACTTGCGATCTGTGGTAACACCGATAAAGAGTCTAATAATCGGGTTAGATCTCTAGGTCTAGCGGAACGAAGGGCGACGCGGGTTAGAATTCGCTCCATGTCACCGATATGTTTTAAATGACCGTGTAAATTTTCATGTAAAAAGTTGTTTTGTAGTTGTGCAATGCTCTGTTGCCGACTTTTCAGAGTATTTAAATTTTGTAATGGACGGTTGAGCCAGCGGCGCAACAGACGACTAGCCATAGCAGTAGCTGTGGTGTTTAGTACCTCAAAAAGTGTATTTTCAACCCCGCCAGACAGGTTTGTATCAAATTCTAAATTTCTTCTGCTGGCGGCATCTAAGAGTACCGCCTCATCTCGATGCTCAGCATTGAGTGTTTTTATATGCGGCAGTTCAGTGCGTTGCGTGTCTTTAGCATATTGCAAAAGACAGCCTGCTGCTGCAATACCTATTGGCAGATGATCGCAGCCAAAGCCTGCCAGATTATGAATTGAAAACTGTTTGGAGAGCAAGCGCTGAGCCGAATCCAGATCAAATTCCCATGGACCACGTCGGCGAATGCCGGCGCGTTTTTCAATAAAGTCAATGACGTCCATTTGCTCAGATATGAGAACCTCTACTGGGTGTAAGCGCTGTAATTCACTGTGCAGTTCGCCTTGATCTTCTACTTCTAAAATATTAAATTGACCGCTACTCATGTCAAGGGTAGCAATGCCGAATCTATCTGCTTGCTGATGTATTGCAGCAAGGAGGCTGTCACTACTATCATCTAGTAATGCTTCATCAGTTAGTGTGCCAGGCGTCAACACTCGCATAACTTTGCGTTCCACCGGTCCTTTGCTGGTTTCGGGGTCGCCTACTTGTTCGCAAATTGCAACTGATAAACCTTGCTTTACTAGTTTTGCTAAATAGCCTTCAGCAGCATGGTAGGGAACACCACACATAGGAATCGGGTTTCCACTGGCTTTGCCTCGAGCAGTTAGGGTTATGTCTAAAAGTTGACTGGCTTGTTTGGCATCATCAAAAAACAATTCGTAAAAATCACCCATGCGATAAAATAATAGAGCATCTTTATGTTTGTTTTTGATAGTTAAATATTGTTCCATCATAGGAGTGGTTTTATTATTCACAATGACTTATAACCTTTTAGCTTTTATAAAATCATTTAGATTATAAATTAACATTCAAATATAATTAAATTATGATCTTTTATTAAAATAAGTTATGATATCATATTATTATTTTAGTTTTTTGAGGAAAAAATGTCTACTACCAAAAACGACAATACAGCTAAATCGAATTTAGAAAAAGAAGCCTTAGATTATCATAAAAAAGGTCGTCCAGGAAAATTAGAGATCACACCCACTACGCCCTTAATTAGTTCTCATGATTTATCTTTAGCATATTCACCTGGTGTGGCTACTCCTTGCCTCGAAATTGAAAAAAACCCAGATACAATTTATGATTATACTTCTAAAGGTAATGTTGTCGCCGTTATTTCAAATGGTACTGCTGTGTTAGGCTTGGGTAATATTGGTGCGGGCGCATCAAAGCCAGTTATGGAAGGAAAAGCCGTTTTATTTAAAAAATTTGCAGATGTTGATGGTATTGATTTAGAAGTTGATACCGATGATATAGATAGGTTTGTAGACGCAGTATCGTTATTAGGCCCAAGTTTTGGGGGAATAAATTTAGAAGATATTAA
>DNBN01000118.1:0-1770 GCA_003491845.1 Porticoccaceae bacterium
TAGTAGGATGAGGATGCCCGCTATCGCGTCTCCTCGAACGAACTTAGATGCTCCATCCATAGAGCCAAAAAAGTCAGATTCCTGTGAGACCTCTTCTCGTCGCTGTTTGGCTCCGGCTTGATCGATTACGCCAGCGTTTAGATCCGCGTCTATTGCCATCTGCTTGCCAGGGAGGGCATCTAGCGTAAAACGCGCTATTACTTCCGACACCCGACCTGCACCTTTAGTAACAACAATAAAATTGATAATCATCAGGATGATAAAAATAATGAAGCCAACAACATAATCGCCTCCGATGACAAATTCCCCGAATGCTTCGATGACTTCGCCGGCAGCGCCGGCTCCCTGATGCCCATTGACAAGTACAACTCGTGTAGACGCCACGTTTAGGCTCAGGCGCAACATGGTTGCTAAAAGGAGTATAGAAGGGAATGACGAAAACTCTAACGGCCGCGAGACGTTTACAGACACCATTATTATTATTAGGCCGGTGAGAATGTTAACTGTAAACAAAAAATCCAGCATTAAAGTCGGAAGGGGTACGATAAGCATCGACATTATTAGGAGCACGATAAATGGCATTCCTAAGCTGGCTGCGCCGACTCGGCCGAGGCCTTGTCGTAAATATGACAATGAAGTATTTTCCATAATAGTCTTTTTTATCAGTAATTTAGCGGAATATCGGCTTTTTGTTTTGCTCCAACACTAGTTCCGCTAATGGTTGAAGCAATTAGCATGCCAGCAATTGTGGTGATTCTGCATGGGACAAGTAAAGTTCTATTGGTCAGTGTCGATTGGTGGTTTATAGTTATATGGCTTCACTGATTTATAAAAAGTGAATGCGTGTCTCATAAGAGACTAATTCTGGGTAATACTGATGAACACAGGAAGGGGAATCTCGATGGTCCAAAGGACTAAAATAACGGCTATCCTGCTTTTAATTTGCACATCCGGGCTAGTCTCTTGCTCAAATACAGATGAAAAATTTTCAGAGGCTCTTGCTGTTCGATTACAGATGGAGGGCGATAAGTTGACTGCTACAGGTTATGCCGATATTGAGGCGCAGCTAGGGAATCCAAATCAAAAGCGTGTGCTAGCGATACGGGCATCAAAAATTGATGCCTATAGATCTCTTTCGGAACAGATTTATGGCCTCTATATCGATTCATCCACGACTATCGGTGACATGGTCGTTCAGAGTGACGTAGTGCAAACACGTGTCGAAGGTATTATTTATGGAGCGCAAGTCGAGAGCATTAAGCCGTTGTCAGATACTACTTATGAAGTCACTTTGTCGCTGTCTTCTTCGGTCGTAGATAATCTGAAAAAACTTTATCTCCAAAATGTTGAATAGTGCGCCGCGAGACTAATTATCAATGAAATCGACACGCAGAAATCGGCCACTGTCCTCTAATCGCCTCGAATTAGCTTTGATTTTGTGCGCTCTTTTTAGTGAGATGCTGATGGCCCAGTCGATCGCTAATACGACGTCGCTTAAAGAGAGCGAGATGTTGCTTGATGAGCTCAAACAGTCCCTTGTGCAGCGCGCAGTAAATTCTGGGCTCTCCGTAGCTTCAGCTGGATTCATCGACTCAACAGGAAGGCTGGTCGAATCAACGTACTTCAATACCGGCACAAATATTGAAGCAATTAGAAACGTAGACTTGATGAAAGATCGCAGGCCTCAGCGTAATGAAATTACGAGGCTACTGGATTCTGCGCGTAACAATGATTGCGAGAGGAAAAGTACCGCGAGATATAAGAATAAGA
>DNBN01000118.1:1979-3657 GCA_003491845.1 Porticoccaceae bacterium
CCCGCGAGATATAAGAATAAGATTGGAATTGTTTTTAAGGATGCTGCTTGGTCCCAGGATATAAGCGGGGCGGTCATAAACAGACTTGATGGAGTTATCGGCGAGCAACTGCGTCTAAACATTAACTCGACCTCCCAATGGTATGTCACCGAAGGCCGGCAAACCGCAAGTGTGCCGTCAAGTACAAGTTATTTTTCGCGGTTGAATGAAAGAAACGAAAATGTTGAAGCTGGACAGTATTTAGTGAGTGTCGATGTTTCTATAGATCAGAAAAAATTTGATATTGCGGATACATATCGCTTATCGCGTATAGTTGGTGCTGATATTGTTTCCAACATTTCCAGTTCCCGATTTCTATACAATCTCGCTAAGCCAAAGTATAGCGATAGCAAAAGGCTGCTAGTCACTTTGACTGCGAGTGACCGGGAAAAAAATGAGTCAATTGCCGTATCGCAATTTACGATTAATATCCCCAAAGCGGGCTACAACCTTCTGGAACAAGAAATAGATACTGAAAGCTATTTCCAGGTTCAAAGGGAAGTCGAAAAATTTTCTATGCTGCTGTCAAATTATAGAGTTTGCGGGCTTGAAGAAATGCCTGTTCGAGGGCTCCTAAGAAACGATTCACAAGCTAGCACTCTTCTTCGATTAGCTGTTGGTAGCACGGGTGGAGTTGCTTTAGGCGACAAGTTCATAGTGTCGCCTAATATTTTAAGTGACTACGATTCGCTATTAGATCCAAACGCACTAGACCGAATTGGTCTAGCGGAGGTTATTCGCGTTAACTATCATAACGCAGAACTAAAGATACTTGCTGGAGACTCGCTCGGAGTCTATCGATCTGCGACCCCTTTTTGATTAAATTATTTTTTGCTGTAGCGTCAGTGTTGCAATTTTTAAGCAGTAACGGAGTTCGTTAATGAAAATTTTTTTCGGTTTGAAAAAGCATGTATTGTTATGCTCTCTTGTAGCTGCTTGGGCCATAACGCCTTTAGCTTCCGCCGATGAAATGAATGTAGACAGTGCATTAAAATTATTGCTTGAGGATGTAGAGATACAGCGCTATTTGCGTGAAAGACAGGTCGATCAACTGAAAAGCGGCAGTTATCGAGTGCAAGTAGGGGACACCTTGGATGAGATAATAGAGTTAATCATGTCTGAATCAGGTGTCAAAAAGAGTTTCATTCGTCAGGCTTTCGTGCAGGCGAACCCTTCGGCATTCCGTTCTGGAAACCCCAATTGGCTTATAGCTGGGAGAGAAATTCGCGTCCCTACAGCTGACGATGTCCTTGCACTTATTTTCGTTACACCTCCAAAATCCATAAATGAGTCAACTAAAAACTGGGTCAAATACCCTTAATTTGGAAGGTTTCTATCTTATTTTCCACTGCGGCCCAAATGCTAGTCTTATTCCTCTTCTATCGTTTGCCATTCGGTTTGGGATAGCGCCTAGAGCCTCGATGTAGTGTAAAATCAGTGAATGAGCATGAGAAGCGCTCTGTGGCGCGGTTATAAGCAGGGCGAAAGCGTGTTATAACCACAGCGAATTTGTCCTCAACAAGCGATGTGATTGTGAGTCTTCTTTATGCAGGGAAAATCTAGACAAAGAGAGCTGGTGACAGGAATCAAGCGAGATTTTGATGACAACATTAGACCAGAAGGCTTCTATCTTACTAAA
>DNBN01000163.1:0-11662 GCA_003491845.1 Porticoccaceae bacterium
GATGCAGTATCTCAACCATTTTCACATCATCTTCAATCGGTGAGCAATTCTGAAAACCAAAAATTATTCCCACTTTCCCCAAACGCTTTGCCTCAAGGATATCCTCTGTCTTGTGCACAGGCATAATTAAATCTGCATGATTAAGAAAATGTCTATTCCAAGTACCTATATTCTCCAAGGTTTCACGAATATTTTCCCAATACGCAATTGTGACATGAATCGTATTAACGCCACTCTGCTGAGCCTCTTCAAACAACTGTCTATTCCAGTTCACATATTGGAGGCCATCGATTATGAGCATATCGCGCATTACTTAACTCCCTAGTAAGGCTTGCTATAGTTAGTTTTGATTATGGTATAAAAGTCTCGAGCATACTGTCCTTGCTCCCGCGGTCCATAACTTGAGGCTTTGCGACCACCAAAGGGTACATGATAATCTGTCCCGGCGGTGGGTAGATTAACCATCACACAACCCGATTTAGAATGCCGCTTGAAGTGGCCGGCAAGAGCTAATGAACTGGTAATAATTCCTGAGGTGAGTCCAAAATCAGAATCATTAGAGACATCTAAAGCCTCCTGATAGCTATCAACTTTTATAACACAGGCGATGGGACCAAATACCTCTTCTCTGTTTATCTGCATTTGATTAGTTGTATTGACAAAAAGTGCTGGAGACATAAAGTAACCTTCAGTGTCAAGATTAAGACGCTCGCCTCCCCGGACAAGCTCTGCGCCCTCCTGTTTTGCAATCTCCATATATTTAAGGTTTTGATCAAGCTGTCTTTGATCAACGACAGCACCTATATGCACACCAGGAGTTAATGCATTGCCCACCACTAGCGCGTTAATTGCGTCAGTCATTTTAGCTACAAATACATCATGAATACCCGCCTGAACAATAATACGTGAGGATGCCGTACACTTTTGACCAGTGCCGTAATAAGCACCTGCAACCGCACATTGCACGGCAGTATCAAGATCTGCATCGTCCAAAACCACTAGGGCATTTTTACTACCCATTTCTAATTGAACGCGGGCCATATTGTCGATTGCGTTTTTAGCAATATGTCTACCGACCTCAACCGACCCGGTAAATGTTACCGCCTGAATATTAGCTGAGGTACAAAGTGTTTCACCCACTTCGCGACCCGATCCCATCACTAAATTAAAAACACCGTCAGGTAAGCCACTGCGACTTATGACTTCGGCCAGAATCCAGGCACTTGCAGGAACTAATTCTGCAGGTTTCAAAACTACAGCATTGCCATAGGCTAGAGCTGGCGCTACCTTCCACGCCGCTACGGCCATAGGAAAGTTCCATGGTGTGACTATACCTACTACACCCAGAGGCTCTCGGTGAACCTCGACATCTACACCAGGCCGCACTGAAACCGTGTTTTCGCCCATTAAGCGAAGTACTTCAGCCGCATAATACTGGAAAAACTGCCCAGATCGGACAACCTCACCAATACCCTCGGCGAGAGTCTTACCCTCTTCACGAGCTAAGACTTCGCCAATTTCGGCACTTCTGGCTATTAACTCAGCGCCAATCTTGTCCAAAATCACTTTTCGTTGTTCAAGACCACTCTGTGACCAGCCCTCAAAAGCTTCATTAGCAACCGCAATAGCCGATAAACAATCCCCTGAATCGCCTTTAGAGTAGAGTCCTACAATATCGCTAATATCTGATGGATTTATGTTAATTGTGACATCATAGCCATCAACCCACTGCCCATTAATATAATTTTGATACACTTCATCGGCCATATCTTTTCCTTGTTTGTCAGATAAGCATTACATTATTTGTTACTAATTTAAGTTCATGATAGATTCATTAGAATAATAAATCTATTTACAAATTTATATAGATATATAAGAATTACTTATGATAAGTTGATGAGCTCATTTTAATCCAATAATAAATTCGCAAACCACAGTGCTATATATGAAGTATCTAAATATTACGTTAAGACATTTAAGGACATTCGTTATCGTCGCTAGATACGGCAGCTTCAATAAGGCAGCAGAGGAACTGTCACGCACCCAACCAGCAATTACCTTAGCCATAAAGCAGTTAGAGGAATTTGTCGGTATAAAGCTTCTTGATAGAACCACTCGTCGTGTTATTCCAACAACAGAGGGTGAAAAATTTATGCCGGTTGCAGAGCGACTAGTGCGAGATTTTGATACTGCCATTTTGGATTTAAAAGCCACTGCCGAAAAACGAGTAGGGAATGTTAGTATCGCTATTGTGCCATCCGTAGCAACACAATTATTACCGCCAATTGTGAAACATTTTTCAGAACGTTTTCCTGGCGTAAATTTAATGCTCAATGATGATACTGCCAGAGGTGTTCAGCAAAAAGTCGAACGCAATGAAGTAGACTTTGGTATCGGTAGTATTTGGCAGCAAAGCAAATCATTAAAGTTTACGCCATTGTTTGCTGATAACCTAGAGCTAGTCTTTCACCGCGATCATAACCTTGCTACTAGCAACAAACCAGTAAATTGGCGAATGCTTAAAAATGAGACCTTTTTAGATTCAGGAATCACAAAAAATATGCGGTCGCGACAATTATTGAGTGCATCGAAATTCGATTTTCCAAATATCACTACATTATTAGCGATGTTAAGATCGAACTTAGGCGTTAGTGTGTTACCCTCTTTGGCCATACCTAAGTCAGATCCAGATCTCAGATCGAGACTATTACAGCCACCAAAGAAGCGTGACATTTGTCTTATTACCCGACACAACTGGACGCTTTCACCGGCAGCTGAAGCGATGATTGAGACCATTGTGGAAGAAACGCCAACTCATTTACAACGTCTGGGATTGACCCCAAGAGCCCCAGACAAACAAAATACTTTTGAAGTTTGAGACTATCTACACTACCTTTTACTGCTCGCTTATAAATCCGCGACAACGATCAATAACCTCTTGCTTTACTGCAATACCGGACTTCTGATGAGCCGTTCTGTTCTGATAACGTCGATCACCGGGTATATGGGCGCCTTCCATAGAGGCCAATTGCGCTATAAAAGCCTCAGAATGGGCTAACCAATTATCAGCATCTCCAAACTTATTTGGATCAATAGCGAGCATAAACTCGCCACCATTTGGTGGACCGCCGTCATCGTTGTCGTTTAGCTGCGCCTCGTAGCTAAAATCCATTCCAGTCAAACCAGCAACTAATAATTCAATCATCATTGCAATGGTAGATCCTTTATGGCCACCAAATGGCAGTAGTGCACCACCTTCAATAATTTTTGCTGCATCAGTAGTTAATTCGCCCTCTGCATCAACGCCAGTTCCAAGGGGTACCGGATGGCCATCTCGCGCAGCTATCATGACTTCACCACGAGCCATAGACGCAGAGGCCTGGTCAAAGACTAACGGAGGTTGGTCGCCTCTGGGCCAACCAAAGCACATAGGATTAGTGCCAAATAAGGGTTTTTTTGCCCCTGCTGGTACCACTGCAGGTTTGTAGGTAGTAAACGCCATCGCTACCAGACCGGCCTCTGCAATCGGCTCAACTTCCACCCAAAGTGAGGCAAAATGATGCACATTAACCAAAGCCATGGCCGCTATACCATTTTCACGCGCCGCATCAATAAGCGCCTCCCGGCCTTTTTCTAATGCGAGGGGAGCATACCCTCGCTTACCGTCAACCTTGACCACTGAGGGTGAAATTTTTTCTACGATGGGAACAGAACATCCATCAACTTTACCACTGCGCAGTGAAGCGATATAGCCTGGCATACGAAACAAACCATGGGATGCACTGCCATCGCGCTCTGCTGCACTGATAGTACGCCCTAGAGCCGCTGCATTTTCACTGTTGCAGCCATTGGCAATCAAACACTCAACTACAAGTTGCTGAATGTCACTTTCCGTCATCAATACACTGGACATAAGGATTCTCCTAAAATACTAATTATTTACATATCAAAAGATTGACGAACCTAAGGCTTTTTTTAGAGGGCCAAGATAGGGTTCAAAGTTTTTCCACTGATCCAGGCCGCTATTATAAATCGGCTGTCTGACCTGCTCCGAACTAGGCGTGCGCACTGATCTGGAGGTTTCATGAAAACTAATACAGCTATCCTCAAAAGGTAAGCCACAATACTCAAGAATTCGACGGACTTGAGTATCTAAATCAGCAACCACATCTTCGTATTGCACACGCAACACTCGACCGGGAAGAACGCTATCCCAGTGGTCCATTAGTTCCAAGTAGTCTTTGTAATAGGTACCTATCTCCTCAAGTCCATAGCTAAACTCTTGACCCTCAGCAAACAGCTGTTTAAAACCACTAAAACAACATCCCATGGGATGGCGCCGAGCATCAATTATTTTGGCGTTGGGCAAAATTAGATGAATCATCCCAATATGCCTAAAATTATTTGGCATTTTATCGATAAAGAAAGGCGCCGAACCACGATGAACCCTTGTGTCCTGAATAAATTTCTCACCAAATGAATGAAAATCTTCGGCATTAAGGGTCTGAAGAACATCGGGATAATGCTTGATATTACTAATTCGCTCTCCACGCCGCAATGTCTGAGCTAGAGCTAAAATATTAGGCAACTCCATAGTGCCATCAACTTGGCTATGGGAGGCCAATATTTGTTCAAGTAAAGTGGAACCAGCTCTTGGCAAGCCAACAATAAAAATCGGATCTGGCGCACTAAACCCAGTGCCTTTGTGCTTAGCAACAAAATCAGAATCGAAAACCTTAGCTTGCGCATGGAATTCGGTTGTTAAATCACTAGATTTGTAACGACTTTGAATTTTCTTAGCGGCATTCCCTCGCTCGTAAAAGGTAAACGCTTTTTCAAACAATTCTTTATCTTCGTATGCTTTACCCAACGCAAAATCTAAATATACACGACTCATATGTGAGATCATTGGATTACCTTCTTGAGACTCCATAGCGGTAATTTCTTGATCTGTAAAACTAAACAATTTTAAGTTGGCCATAGAGTAATAAGCTTCACCATGTGCAGGATGCTTTTTTATAGCCCGACGATAGGAGTCTACCGCTTGTACCGTTTCACCAAGGGTCTTCAATGCATGGCCTCGTGATGTTAGTGTCACTGGGTCTTCTGGTAAAATGGCCAAAATAGAGTCGAACATGCTTAATGCAGAACTATAGTCACCGGATTGCATCGACTCGACAGCAAATACCGACTGAAACTGGGGATTGTCAGGCTCAATATTCAGTAGATCTACTGCTTGCTGTAATGCCAGCGCATATTTCTGCTGTTTCCGTAGCACTTGTATATAGTCAATTCGCACGCGAGTATTATTCTCATCAAAAGCCACAGCACTTTCTAATAAAAACTCAGCATCCTCCTGAATACCTAATCGACTAGCTATATCAGCCAAAAGTCTTAAACCCTCTACATGTCGAGGGTTTTTTTGCATAAATGCCTTACAAATTTGTTCAGCCTTGACCAATTTATTTTGGGAAATAAGGTCGATTACTGCAACTAGTGGCTTCGGCGTAGACTCAATCGTGGAGAGCTGCTGCTTTAACCTGAAAACAACATCTGATAAGCGTCCAATTTTATTTATTCGATCAGGCGATTCAAGAATTTCGATTTGTGCTCGCAGACTCACCAACAACGCAGGATTAAGCTGTGTAGCTTGACTATAGGCTGTTAACGCAGCATCGGCGTTGCGCAATGCCTTGTAAACATGGCCGGTCTCTTGATAGGCCCTACTATGATCTGGGCTAAGTTGCTTGAGATTAGAGAGTAATTTTAATGCGGACGTATAATTTTTCATATATCGCTCACAGGCCGCTAACAGATAAATAGCGTCAGTATTTTCAGGAAACTCATCGAGCTTAGTCAATAAAAATCTTTGAGCATCGTTAAAGTTTCCTGCCTGCATCAGTTGTTTTGCCTTATTCAAGTCCGGCTCTGCAGCTGTATCCTCTGATATTTTATGATCGACCAATTACTTTTTCTCCAAAAAATAATGCCCCTCAAGAGGGGCATTATATTCTAACATCACACAATGAGTTAGTTAGCTCACCTTAGAAATTGTAGGTCATACGCACACCCAAAGTTCTCGGGGTAGCGTAGGAGATACGCTCTCTATCATTGATATAATTACGAGAAAGTTCTGCTCGCTTATCCGTGAGATTATCAATAAACAACTCAGCACCCCAGGTGTCTGTTGTTACACCTGCAGTAAGTCCCACCATAGTCCAGCCTTGGATACGGTCTCTATTGATCCGAATAATATCACTATATGACTCACCAGAATGAGCCAGGTGCGGCATAATATGCCCAGTCATACCCGAGCCTGCCTGCCATTCGTATCGAGCTTGAATGTTACCTTGTAACTCAGGGGCAAAGGCTAAGGAGTCGCCAGCAACAACGTCAGTAGATGTTGTTAATGTCTTTGTGATTTCAGAGTCCAAAATAGATACGCCAGCGCTAATAGTTAAACCATCAATGCTTTTTGGTGCCCAAATCATATCAGCTTCAATACCTTTAACTTCGGCGTCCGCAGCGTTGTCAGAGAAGAACAAGTTTGCAATGCTTGGATCAAAAATAGTGGTCTGCAACCCGTCAATCTGCGCTAAGAAGATACTACCATTAAAACGCATATGACCATCCATCAGATCACTTTTCCAACCAAATTCAAGATTGGTCATATCATCTGTCCCAAACTCAAAGGGAACGGTATAAGTACCAGAAGTATCAACATAACCACCGGGGCGGTTTAAGAAACCTGCACGGAATCCTTCTGACATTGTGGCATAAAGCAGAACATCTTCAGATGGCGTGTAAGACGCCGTGAACTTGAAAATAGTACCGTCAGCTGTAGCCTTATCAGGAACATCAGCAATGCTTGTTGGCGTAGAGGCTCCTCGGAATGTCACTTCTGTCTGGCCTTGATAAACACCATCACCATCATACAAATCCGCAATGTTGGTACCAAATACTTGGGCATCAGGACAGGTGGCTGCATCAACAGCTGCACCACAGAAGTTATAGAAAGAGCCGTTGGCGCTACCGTCAAAATCAATTTCGATGTCGTAATAGCGAGCACCTAATGTCAAAGACAGCTCATCGCTAACGTCATAGCTCAACTCGCCAAAGACACCCATTTGCTCATCAGTACGTTGAATATCATTTCTGAAGATTTCACCGGGACCAAAAGGTTCGTTTGAAGACAAAAAGCCATCGCCATATGAGTAGTTGTGCGAAGAAAAACCTGGCCCATTGGCAGCAGTCCAGCCCTGCGCCAAAATACTGCCTGGATAAGTAAAGCTTACTCGCTCTTCCAGCGTAGTATCGCTAAAGAAGGCTCCACCAGTAAGACGCATGCTCTTATCTTGATCTGTTGTGAACCGGACTTCATGAGTAGTTACTTCAGTTTCAGAATGACTTGGCGCAGACATATCAGGCGCATAACAAGTTCCTGTGGGACCCTCATTATTCGCGGCACCTGGATATGTCACTGATCCATCACAGATGTAGTAAGGAAGATACTGGCCAACGAACATATAATCGGAGTAACCGATGTTTTGATCTGCGGTTCTTTCAGTAAAGGCGCCAGTATATACAACATCCAAACCAGCTATTCGTCCTGTTAAAGTCCAATTAGTGTTATCAAACTCGTCTTCCAAGCTATCATCTACATAACTTTGGATTTGAAGATCACCCAAGTCAGGATCAGCAAAAAATACGCCGTCTGAGTCTAATTCTTGAGTCGTATGAGATAGCAGTAAATCCCAATCATCACCCAAATTTATCAATGCACTTAAGCGAGCACCAGTATATTTGCTTTTGTTAAAATCTTCTTCCACAAGATCTGAGTTATCTGCAGCAATGAAGGTTACATTAGGCAAGTCAACGTAGCCATCTCCGTCGGTGTCGGCATAATCGCCACCACCTTGGAAACCTGTACGAGTTGTAACTGGTACCCCGTTAGAGCGCACAAAACCGTTTACTCGAAAGCGAGCACTTTCCTCAAGCGTTCGAGAACCTTGGACGTTATCAATGTAGCCACCTTTGCTATCGCTATAAACGACGCCTCGAAGAGTGATATTGTCGCTTACAGGAACGTTATACATGGCTTCAAAATTATTATTTGTACCACCTTCGTTAATCGTTCCGAAACCCATCTTAAGCTTGCCGTAGGTTCCTGTTGGATCAGGCTTATTGGTAATCAAACGTACCGTACCTGCCTGAGAACTAGCACCAAATAGTGTACCCTGTGGGCCAGCTAATACCTCAACGCGATTCAAATCAGCAGCATAGACATCCAAGTTACGACCGGGCTGAGCCAAAGGCTGCTCGTCTAAATAGAAGGCTACGTTGGGCGCAAGACCAGCCACGCCTGCAATAGAAATTGCTGGTGTCGTTGAAGCAACGCCACGAATATAAATAGTATTTTGACCAGGACCACTACCACCAGCAGTTACCCCTGGCAACTGAATGAGATAATCTTCAAAATTAGATACGCCCATTTGATCAAGTTTTTCTGAGGTTATTGCAGAGACCGAAACCGCAATATCCTGGGTACTTGCCGATGTTTTTGTAGCCGTTACTATGACTTCTTCGATTGCTTGAGATGCAGCGAAGCTAGCACCACTCGCAGCGAACCCTGCCGCAATAACCGAGGCAACTGCGCGGTTTACTTTTGTTTTGTGAAACATACGTTTCTCCCCTTAAAAGAATGATAAGTCGAGTATCATGAATGTCAAATATTCAAATGAGTCGATATCATAGCATAGAAATAGTTGTTTTTTTTAGCTTATGCATGCTAATCCTGTCTCACTTGACGTCTTCGTACAAATTAATAAGGCAAATATATCCATTATTTTTTCTTATTAATGACAACAAGAAATTGGGCAGAGACCTAAAAAGCCTTGATTAAGCAGGGAGCTAGTCTTTAAGTCTGCAATATCAGGGTGATACTTTTATTTGTAATACGAATTTTTTTACTCTTATAAAGGTTGCCTAATGCTTGTTTATATTTCTTTTTTGACACATTGAAAAGCCGATAAATATCATCAGGGCTGCTTTTATCGGTTAAATCAGACGAGCCGCCCTGCTCGATTAGAAACTGTATGATTTGTTCGGACAAATAGTGGTCTCCCTGCAGTGTCGCCTGTGAGATCAGAAGATCAACCTTGCCATCGTTTCTAATGGTTTTGACAAAACCTGGAAGCCGCTCACCAATTTTAAGCGGACGAAAAGCGTCTCCACGAAAAATAAGACCTAAATATCTGTTGTCAATAATGGCTTTGTAGCCCAACTCTGTGCGACTGGCAATTTGCAAACTAACTTGCTGCTGAGGTTTCAACCAAACGGGATGTTCATCCAAGTGATGACTTAATTTGGTTGAAGCAGCAATACGATCAGATTGCTCATCATGAAAAACATAGACTACATAGGAAAAACCTACTTCCATGGGTTTTTGTTGTTCGTTGTAGGGAACCAGTAAATCTTTAGACAAACCCCAATCCATAAAAGCCCCAGCATTATTAATATCGACCACGCGGAGCATTTCACAGCAGCCTACCTCAACCTTTGGCTTTTCAGTAGTCGCTATAAGTAGATCATCAGAGTCAAAATACAAAAATACATCGATCCAATCACCTATTTCAGAGTTAACTGGCACATAGCGTTTTGGCAATAAAATAGAGTCAAAATCATCCCCATCCAGGTAGACACCAAAATCTACCTGCTTAATGACTTGTAAACTATTGAAAGTTCCGATTGTAACCATAGAAAAAACCAGTAGTGAAGGCACAGTTGTGATTAAGTTCATGACTATACAGCAGTGAACAATTAATCATCAAAGAATCCTTCAACATTGCCTACATTAATCGGTTATGATACCGACGGAAATAGTTGATGTATAAGCTCCTTATTCAACTGAAACTGGAGTAAAAGTATGGGCATCATCTTTTCAAGAGTATTTAAAAATGCTTGGATACTTAGCCTCAGCAATGCAATAGCAGGGTCCACACTACCATTAATGCATTTGGCAGGCACACTCGCAGGAAGTAGTTTAGCCCCCTCTCCTGACTGGGCGACAGCGCCTATCGCCTTGATGATCTTAGGAACGGCCTGTAGCGTAATTTTCGTATCAAAAATCATGCAACGATATGGTCGCAAGAAAGGCATCTATAGTTTTTTGTTCTTGGGCGTCATGGTTTGTTTTCTCGCCATAATGGCACTGCAGCTGCAAAACTTTAGTTTATTTTGTCTGGCCTCTTTCGCCCTTGGCGCTTTTAATGCAACGTTACTGCAAGGACGATTTGCCGCCATGGAATCAGTAGATCTTGAGTACAGAGCAACAGCGGCATCAATGTTCATGGGTAGCGGTATTATCGCAGCCTTCGTAGGCCCAGAAATTGCCATTATAGGCAAAGACCTTTTTAGTGCGGCATATCAGGGGTCATTCTTACTAGCCATTTTTTGCATTTTACTCTCAGCCCTACTCCTTGTTCTTTACACACCACCAACGATGCTCAAAGCTGAATCGGGTAACCCACATGTCTCAGTTAAAACATTACTTACCAACCCAACGTTTTGCCTTGCTCTTGCCAGTGGGTCTATCGCCTATATCGTAATGTCATTTATAATGACCGGCACCCCGATTAGTATGCACGAAATCTATCATCACTCTCTGTTAGATACAAAATGGGTAATTCAAAGCCATATAGCCGCAATGTTTTTACCATCTTTTATGACACCGATCATACTTCGTTTCAGTGGATTGAGGGGCATGATGCTAATGGGTCTAGCTTGTTATTGTATGGCGATTCACATTGGTTACAGTAACACTAGCGCCGATGCATTTTGGTCTCAACTGGTGTTACTGGGAATAGGTTGGAATTTTCTCTTTATTGCGGGAACTACATTGCTGCCATCTACTCACACAGAAAATCAACGGTTTAAAGCGCAAAGTGTGAATGACTTTACGGTGTTTTCATTTCAAGCCATTGCCGCCCTGTCAGCGGGATGGGCGCTCAACCTTATCGGTTGGCAGTCTATGGTTCTACTCTGCAGCATCCCTATTCTAATTATGCTAGGAACATTACTGTGGGAACGTTTAAAAACGTATCATTGAGATTTAAAAATTAATCTGCAACATATACACGATAGCTGCCACACTTTTCTGTAATCTCAATGCAACCTAGCGAAGGTAAAGCTATATTTAAATGCTGCCAAATCCATGACGCAGCGGTGTCATTGATAGCGTTTTTTAAGACTATTCACATTATTTTAGTAACTTTGTACCTTCAAAGTACATGAATCAATCAACGTCTCTGGCAAGGGGTTCTTTGCTTGGATTGCAATCTGAAAATAATGGCCATGCATCTTGAATATTTATCCCGTCCGACACGTTTGGAGACCAATGAGCAGTTTCAATACTAAATTCTTAATAGATTTACATTTTATTGCCAATACATTAAGCAAAACAGGTCTAACATACCAGAACGATAACAAAGATATGGACATAGGCTCAGAAAAAGTTTGACAGTCATCTAGAGTTCGGTAGAATGCGCCCTTCTCTACGAGGGTGGTTAGCTCAGCTGGTAGAGCATCGCCCTTACAAGGCGAGGGTCACAGGTTCAATCCCTGTACCACCCACCATAGAGTATGCTTTCACGGACCGGTAGTT
>DNBN01000163.1:12012-13778 GCA_003491845.1 Porticoccaceae bacterium
GGGGCATCCCAGATCATCTATCTCGAGCGCTGCTATAAGCTCACCACGCTAGTCACGTTTGTAACATTTCTTAAGCAAAACTAACATGTCATTGTCGGCGCGAAACGCGTACTTAAATTTGACCTTCTAATGCTTGGCCATATAATCACGTCACCACACCGGTTTATAATCGGAGATTGCAGCACTTATAACTGTCAAAGAAGTCTGTCACCAGGCAGCTATGGCAAATGACTAGCTGATAGAATCGAACCACCTGAACCTGCCAAACCTTTTTTATACCATCTCAGCGAACTTTTTGTGAATCTGGGTTAGTCGTCTCCTCCCTATGATTAAGAGCTAACTTTACGCCGTTTCTTTGACCCATCTAATGGCACAATCCTACTGTCAAAGGGCATTTATAGAAATTAAGATGATGACAAAGGGGGCGTTCAGCATCAAGCAATATGCCAACATCATCATATTTGTCTTGATTCACAATAGTCTCCTGCTGGCATTATTAATGCTAATTTCAATGGGTATTACAACATTAAAATTAGTAAAACATACTTTTTACAAATTTTGAGCTTATCTGTAATAAAACCTCAACAACGCGCAAAGAAGCTTATTTAAGCAGATCGCTTTTCTGTCACGATGCGTCCTTATAATGTGATCATGTATGCTCCGTTATCCTGCAGCCAATTGCCATTTTTTTAAATCATCTGACAAGAGTCCTCATTCAAAAAATAGCAAATACATCAAAGTTGCAATCCAAGTTATTCCAAGCACCACATAGTTTAAGTCACGTTTTCTTTGTTCCTCAGCTTCCTCCCTACTCTTTTTTATATAACGCTCCCACTCTTCATCAGTTTTTATTTGCTCAAAATATTTAGTCTTCCATTTTTCAATTTCTCCGTAAAGTCTTTCAATTTTTGCTCTTTGAGCCTCTTCAAGGTCAGTCATTAGAATTTTCCTTATGGTCATACAAAGGTATTGATATAGCAAAAGTGTAACTCATCACCATTTATACCCTCTATAAATCTAAAGCCTAAATTGTCAGTATTGGTCTGTTTGTGTTCGCAAGCTTGAATCACTAGACTTGGCATTGAGATAGCTATCTGAAACGAGGTCTAATCGATTGCTCTTTTCTCACGACACGTTAAAGTAATCATGGTAGTTATCAATTTTTCTCAAAGGTTAACGGACGCAATGAAACCTCTAGCTCACATACAATTTAACCTTGTTGCACTTCTAATGATGGTTCTCTCATCTCTTTCAGTCACAGCCGCCAGTACTGACTGGGATTTTATTAATGCTCAAAAATGGTCCGGTGATGAGGTTGAAGGCTCTATCGAGTATTGCCAAAATAGCTCTCTTCGATGGACAACGCCTTTTTTGGATTTTGATGTCAACTTAGACAATGTAGACGACTTTTTAGTTGCTATCAGCTGCTATCAAGGAGAAAACCCTCGGGGAGAAAAACATAATCTTGAGATGCGAGGTGCCTGGAAGATGCTCTGTAGTGATAATGGCGGTCATTATGACTGTACTAAGGATCTATTTGGAACTACTGTAATTGAAACAACTGCATATGATGAAGATGCTGCGTGGTATGGAGGAGGCAACCCCTACATACATGTGCATGAGAAGCCAAGAGATTTAAATGGAGATGGCTATCCAGAGTTTTGGTACGCACTAAATAAGGACGATGGCCGCCCAGAGTTTTTAGGCAGCGTGGAAGAAGATGCCGACCTACTTCTGGATCTATGTGAGCCTGCGCACCCAGATAG
>DNBN01000008.1:0-3831 GCA_003491845.1 Porticoccaceae bacterium
CTGGCGGACGCGGGTTCAATTCCCGCCGCCTCCACCAAACAAGTGATTTAAGAGACACTTCGCAAAACTAAGTACCTAGTAAATACCCATACAGGCCAGTATATCTGGTCATGTATGGGTCGTTTAAATTCTATCTATATCTTTATCGACAATCTAATGCCGGCTGACGTGTGCTACGGGAGAGAAGAGACTGTATTAAGCCAAAAGGACCGGATTAAACTGAACCCCATCGCCTTTTGGAGGAAAAACCATCATTGTTTTCAACCAACACACATTTCACGAGCTAAACCGTCTCTTAGATCATCGTCAGTTACCTAGAAGATAACCAGCTGGCGGATTTTATTTTCTGGATCGTCTGTGCATGCAGTACAAAAACATATCGATTACCTGAGCCAATCTTGGCGGCGCAATACAACATACTATTTATCGTTGTACGGCTGAGCATTAAAAGAGTGGCTGCAAATTACTATTAGAGAGAGTGCGCTAAATTTTTATAGGGATAATTACAACTAAGGCTCGTAGTGTAGTATTCTACCCGCTCATAAATGATACAAAAGTATCTCATAGTGAGAGGATCCTGCATTGGTAAAAAGCACAGCTAAATCTCCCAAAAAGGGCATCCAAGTAATTGCTCGCGCGGCCACAATTCTGCGGGCATTAGAGCGTGAGCCTAAGGGGCTAAGTTTGGGCAAAATAGCCCTGAGAGTGGGACTCTCTAGGTCGACCGTACAACGGATTGTCGATGCGCTTACAGAGGAGCATCTGTTAATCGGTGCTTCGCCTACCACTGGGGTTAAGTTAGGGCCTGCTATCCTGCGCATGGCAAGTAATTCCAGCTTTGACTTCATTGAATTTATTCGACCATATATCAATGAATTATCTAAAGAGACAGGAGAGACGGTGGATGTATCCGAGATACAAAAAACACGGACCGTGTTTGTGGATCAGGTGATTGGTCCAGCTCGCCTTAACATTGTCTCTTCAATCGGAGAAGCTTTTCCCTTGCATTGTCTGGCGAGTGGAAAGGCAATGCTGTCTACATTTACCGAGGCTGACTTTCATAAACGCATGGGTCGCAAGCCTCTCGATGAGCATACGCCCGCTACAATTACCAGTATCAGTGAGTTGTTCGATGAAGTGCAATTAGTAAAGCAAAGCAATATCGCATTCGATCGTGAGGAGCATATTGTCGGAGTGAGTGCTATCGGGACACCACTACAGGAGCCTAGTGGTAAGCTTTATGCTGTTTCAATACCTGTTCCCACAGTCCGTTTTAAACAGAAAGAGAAGCAATTGGTGAAGGCTTTGCTTAATTGTCGTGCGCGTATCCTTGATGAATTTGCATAATAAATACCTGTTGTCGATCGCGGGCTTTATTCAATTTAATGTGTCCTGAAAAAATGTGTGTCCGCAGTGGTTCGTTATCATTTAAGCGAGCTTTGGAGTCTTGCATTTTGAATACCAAGGAGGACGTTGATATGGGTGCTACTCGGCTATTATGAGCAGGTAATTAAATTATCGCGTTGTAATTCATCTGTATTGACAGGCAATTCAATATTCGAGATACTCATTGTCACTAGTCCCTTCAGATGGAGCGTATAAAAATTGAAAATTAGCATTCTGACGGCCAAGTGCATTGTCGCAATTGATTATTTTCTTCGCCCCTTTGTTGAGGAGATTGTCGCATGAACATTGTTCTAGTGTTGGTTGTTCTCTACAACGTTCTCGTTATTGGCGGTATAGGGCTGTATCTGTCTCAAAGAGATAACGCGTCTGGGCAGGTGACCGATATGGCCACTGGTGGCAGGAATGCCAATTTAGCTATGTTCTCTGTAACAATGGCAATTACCTATTTGGGTTCTGCTCATGTCTATGGGTTGATGGAAATGTCTTTCGTGATGGGTGCGGTTGCGCTCTGGTTTTCCTTTGCTCATACCATTTTGATGTGTGTTATATGCTTGGGAACGGGCCAATGGGTCCGGCGCTTAGGTTGTGCAACGATTCCTGAACTTATCGGTCGTATCTACGGAAAACAAATGCGTACTATCACTGCTTGTATTAGCGCCATGGTTGTTTTCGGATTGGTAACATTAGAGACTCAGACCTTGGGTATAGGCATATCTGCAATTAGTGGTTGGGCGCTCGGTTGGGCTGCGGTGGTAGGCGCAATTTTAGGCACCGCCTATGTAACCATAGGTGGTATCAAACAAACCATGTGGGTTAACCTAGTAAATGCCATCGTAATGTATGCATCTATCATTATTGCGGGCATCTATTTGGCATTTGTTCTACCTGAGGGCTGGGAAGGTGTACGGCAGCACTATGTCACAAATGGTCAGGATTATAAGTTGAGCATATTCGGTACACCTGATCTATTAGTGGGGTTTTCGCTCGCGGCGGTTTTCTCTGTTGTGTTCGCTCAGTCCGTAAATCAGCAGGGTATGGCGGCTGCAATGTCCGCGAAAGATGAAAGTGTTATCAGACGTTCCCTCTGGATTGCCGCGCCTGCAAACGGATTGTTTGGAGTGTTTCCTGTACTTTGCGGTTTGGCAGCGGCAACTATTCCAGAATTTGCTGCTTTAGGTCCAAAATTGGCCGGCGCAACATTGGTAGTAAAACTTCTTCCAACTTGGTTAGTAGTGCTGGTGCAAGCCGGTTTCCTGGGTGCTCTGCTGTCAACCTTCGCTATGTCGGCACTGGCTCCAGCGACGATATTCGCTAAGGATATCGTCGGCGCAAACACAAAAGGTGGGCTCACACCTGAGCAAGAGATGCGGCTTATTAGGAGGGTGATCATCATTGTCGGTAGTCTCTCTGCGGCTTTAACGTTTTATAATCATCCTAATGTTATTCGCGCCATAACATGGTTGTTTGCTTGGCTTGCCCCATTGTTCTTTATTATTGTTGCAGGCCTGTTTTGGAAGAGAAGTACAAAGGTAGCCTTTGTAGTTGTCATCTGCTCTTGGCTGATTAATTGCGTCTGGTCAATCGGTCCGATCAAGCAGTTTGCTGTTAGTATTGTTCCGGGTACTGCTGTTCTTGAGAATGCGCATATTACTGCGATAACTGCCTTTGTCTTGACGGTAGCACTTTATACCTTCGCAAAAAACACCAAGCCGGCTCTGTTTAGTGATGCTTACCTGCAAGAGCAGCCGACAGGAGGATTAGCATAATGAACTTTGCACTAGAACTGTTTTTAACGACCCTTGGTATGATTTATTTCTTAGTCATTTTGGCTGAGGTAATTTTTAGAGTACAGGGTCGGACTAGAGGTGATAAATAATGGATCAAACTGATGTGTGGATGATAGGCGTCGGAGCTTTTGGTATGGTGTTCTATCTCTTAGCCATTTTTTATCAAAATAATGCGGATGATCAGGATTAAGGGTCGCTCGCAACTGTAACTTAAAATCGTAGTAAACATGCTACATATGCTGGGTGATGAGCAAATAAGCCTCTCAGTGGAGGCTTAAGAGCATTTTTTTGCATGATAGTAAAAAATTAAAAGGTGACTTTGTCGCTACCTTTAAGGTCGAGCATTTCGCGAACGTCATCTGGACTGGCAACCTCATAGCCCAATTCCTCGATAATCCTGCGCACTTTTCGTACCTGTTCAGCGTTTGATGATGCCAGTTTTCCGCGTTCAATAAAGAGTGAATCCTCCAAGCCTACACGCACATTACCGCCCATCATAATTGCCTGCGTGGCAAATGGCATTTGTGCGGCTCCTGCGGCCATTACCGACCATTGATAGTCATCACCAAAAAGACGATCCGCTGTTCGTTTCATAAAGATTAGGTTGTCAAGGTCAGCGCCAATGCCGCCTAGAATG
>DNBN01000008.1:4072-7164 GCA_003491845.1 Porticoccaceae bacterium
AGCGCCAATGCCGCCTAGAATGCCAAATATAAACTGTATAAACACCGGTGCCTTAAATAACCCTGTATCCATACAAAATTTAAGATTGTACAAATGCCCGACATCGTAACACTCATGTTCAAACTTCACGCCGTGTTTCTGACCGAGGCTCTTTTCAACTTGTGCAATATCCTTAAAGGTATTTCTGAAAATATAGCTATCAGATTGCTCGATATAGTCTTTTTCCCAGTCAAATTTAAACTGATCATATCGCTTGGCCAGTCCGTGAAAAGAAAAATTCATGCTTCCCATGTTGAGTGAACTCATCTCGGGAGAAGCGATATCTGATGGTTTAATTCTATCTTCGATTGTAGTCAGCAGACTGCCACCCGTTGAGATATTGATTACAGCATTTGTTTTTGACTTGATTTCTGGAAGGAAATTCATGAAGTGATCAGGGTTGAGTGAGACTGAGCCGTCCTGTGGATCCCGGGCATGGATATGTAGGACTGCGGCGCCTGCTTCTGCAGCTTCTATCGCCTGATCGGCAATATCCTCAGGCTTATAAGGTAGTGCATCTGACATCGTTGGTGTGTGAATGGCGCCGGTCACAGCACAAGATATGGCTACTTTTCCGAGTTTTTTTGGCATGGAATCTCCTTGCATAAATTAAATTACGTACTGCATTATGAGTTGATATAATTGTAGAACAATACAGTTAGCCAAGGAATTGTCAAGTGAATCCTTCTTTTGAGACAGGACGAATAGGTCAATGTGGGTTCACAAATCGCTTGACTTCGGTTATTTGTAGTGTAACGTATTGTGGTACGAATATATCGCATTACAATATTATAAATTATCAAAACAAGGTGGAAATAATGACTGGATGGGAACATGGTGATTGGCGTGATGAGAATTTGTGCCAATTTGAGGAGAGTAATCTGCTCAATAAAATGGGCTTGGAATTTTACGACTTAAGTCACCCTTGGGGGTTAGGTCAGCCCTGTTGGCCCTATTTCGAAGATGTAAAAATCGAGCGCTTGCATGGCATGGCCAAGACGGGCGGAGTGCTTACGCAAAAAATCACTACTGTTATGCATTCTGGCACTCATATTGATGCGCCCGCGCACGTGGTTCCAGGTACCGCATTTATGGACGAAGTTCCACTGCCTTACTTTTTTGGCTCTGGGGTAATCTTGGATATACCCAAGCAAAAGTGGGAGATGGTGACTGCAGATGACTTAGAAAGTGCGACGCCGCAAGTACGAGAGGGAGACATTGTTATCGTTAATACGGGCTGGCACAAATACTATGGAGACAACCAGCACTACTATGGTTACGCACCAGGTTTTGGTCGTGAAGCAGGCGAGTGGTTTGTTGAGAAGAAAGTCAAAATGGCCGGTAATGATACGCAAGCGCTAGATCATCCTTTGGCTACGGCTATTGGTCCTCACGGTCCCGGAAAGCCCCACGGGCTGCTGCCAAACGTCTGTGCCGAATATAAAGAGGCAACAGGTCGTGATGTTATCGACGATTTTCCTGAGTGGGAACCTTGCCACAATATTATGTTATCTAATGGAATTTGTGGTTTTGAAAACGTCGGTGGAGATATTGATAAAGTTACTGGAAAGCGTGTCACTTTCGCAGCGTTCCCCTGGCGTTGGAAGAAGGGTGATGGCTGTATCGTGAGACTGGTTGCTATTTTGGATCCAACGGGCAACTTTCGCATTGAAACGGGTGCCTCAGAATAATAGCTTCCATTTAAGAGGGCCAGTTATGGAGATTACACGGTTTAAGGATGTGCGCCGTTACGATGCACCGAAACACTATAATATGCGTGGATTGCGGCTTCAGGGTTTTGATGCCAGTGCGTCAACATTTGCTTGGACAGGTTTGTCGCACTTTCTGCCTGGTGGCGGGGCTGAGATGGATACTAGCCCATTGGAAAAAATCTATGTAGTGATAGAAGGTGCTATAACCATTGAGCTTGCTGACGGAGAAACACATTTATTGTCACGACTCGATAGTTGTTTTATTCCCGGCGGAGAAGCTCGCGCCATACGCAACGAAAGTAATACGGTGGCCACTATGCTGGTAATCATGCCTTATCCGGAGGGCAGTTCATGAGTTTGCCCTCAATCGATTGTTCAGATTTATTCAATGTTGCGGGTAAGTCAGCGGTGGTGATCGGCGCAACCGGATCCTTTGGTCAGGTAGTGTGCGCCACATTGGGAGATGCCGGTGCCAAGCTAACCATTGCCGCTGGCAATGCGTCTAACTTAGCTGATTTAGCAGTAGATTTGCGGGAGGCTGGTATTGCCACGGTTGATATTGCTCGTCGGCCTGACAGCGAGGCGGATTGCAGTGCCATCGTGGCTGCTGCGGTAGAGGCATACGGCGGTATCGATATCCTCGTAGTGGCCTCTGGTATGAATGATATTTCCCCAATTATAGATATGGAGCCCGAGCGCTTTCAAAAGGTCATGTTGGCCAATGTCGATGGCGCTTGGTTAATTGCGCGTGCTGTTGGTAAGCAGATGATTGCTCAGGGGCGGGGCGGGAAGGTGGTATTCACCTCTTCCGCGCGGGGGAAGTTGGGTCATCCGGCGGGTTATTCTGCCTACTGCACATCGAAATCAGCGACAGATGGAATGACCAGAGCTCTGGGATGCGAATGGGGTTCTGTTGGTATCACCGTTAATGCTATTGCGCCTACAGTTTTTCGCTCTCCTGTCACTGCATGGATGTTCGAAGACAATGAGAGTGCTAGTAAAGTTAGAGAAGGATTTTTGTCGCGGGTGCCCATTGGTCGCCTCGGGGAGCCGGAGGATCTTGCTGGTCCTTTGTTATTTCTTTGTTCCGCGGCATCGGATTTTCACACTGGACATGTCATCTATGCTGATGGCGGCTATACGGCGGGTTAAGCGGGTATGCAGGACTTAAATAATATAGTGGTTATTGGCGGTGGCCTGATGGGGGCTGGTATCGCTCAGGTGTTTGCATCAAACGACTGTAAGGTTAAGGTGTTCGAACCGAACCAAGAGGTTCGGTTGTCACTTCAAGACCGCGTAGCAGAGAATCTCAAGCTGATGGGCTCCGATATTGCAATTGCC
>DNBN01000008.1:7344-7668 GCA_003491845.1 Porticoccaceae bacterium
AAGACCGCGTAGCGGAGAATCTCAAGCTGATAGGCTCTGATATTGCAATTGCCGAGCTCATAGAAGTATGCGGCGATTTAGAGGAGGCTGTGGCCTCTGCACAGTATATCACTGAGGCGGCCCCTGAAAAGCTGGATCTAAAGCGATCGATTTTTGCTGATTTGGAACGCCTAGCACCAGATGATGCAATTTTGGCAAGCAATACCTCTGTCATACCCATCACACATATAACCAAAGGGTTAGAAACTGCATATCGTATGGTGGGCACTCATTGGTGGAACCCGCCTTATCTGGTGCCTCTGGTAGAGGTGATACAGGGTGATG
>DNBN01000263.1:0-186 GCA_003491845.1 Porticoccaceae bacterium
GATCTTGGTGTGACCTATGAGTACAGTGATCGACTGACTATATATGCTTCAGGCTTAAATATTACTGAAGAAACAGTGCATGTATATGGACTGGCTAAAGACCAGGTACTTCAAGCTGTACAAGGTGGAGCTAGGTATGATTTGGCAATACGTTACAAGCTCTTTTAGATTGTTTGTAATTTAAAC
>DNBN01000263.1:395-14697 GCA_003491845.1 Porticoccaceae bacterium
TTTAGATTGTTTGTAATTTAAAAACCAAAGAAGCCGCTTATTATTAAGCGGCTTCTTTGGTTCTACCGTATAAGAGATTATTAGGTCGGGAAACGGCATATTTCTGAATATTGTTTGTGATTAATATAGTTTAGGTTCTAGCCTATATGAAACGATGTTTCGTCAGTAATCTAAGGGGTGATGTGTAAAATAATGTCAACAAGCCAAACTATTCGTAGTGTTGTGATCGTTGGTGGTGGTACTGCGGGTTGGTTAACCGCAGCCATCGTCGCTGCTGAGCATAGAGGGAACAGCGACCAGAGGAAGGACACTGAGTCTTTGATTTCTGTAACACTAATTGAGTCGCCAGAAATAAGTACTATTGGTGTTGGTGAAGGCACTTGGCCTTCGATGCGGACGACACTTAAAAAAATAGGTATCAGTGAGACAGAGTTGTTCAGAGAATGTGATGCTAGCTTCAAACAAGGTACCTTGTTTAGACGCTGGAGAAATGGCAAAGATGATATCTATACTCACCCATTCACAGTTCCTCATGGATATGAAAACACTAATTTAGCCCCACATTGGCAGTTATTTCGCGAAAAAGTAGATTTTGCTCAAGCAGTTTCATCACAAAATAGTCTTATGCTGGCTGGCTTGGCTCCAAAACAAATTGTTACGCCTGAATATGGTTTTCATGTAAATTATGGATATCATCTTGATGCTGTAAAATTTGCAAAACTATTACAAAAGCACTGTGTGGAAAAACTAGGTGTTATTCACCATTCAGCAAAGGTTGTGCAGGTAAATTCAGACAGCGATAATTATATTGTCTCGTTGGATACCGATGTTGATACTACAGTTTCAGGTGATCTATTTGTTGATGCAAGTGGCTCCAGATCGTTATTACTTGGTAAGCACTATGGCATTGCTTTTCACTCGAAAAAACAATTTTTATTTAATGACACCGGATTGGCCTCGCAAGTGCCTTATGTCAATGAAGATGATCCAATCGCATCAAGCACGTTATCTACTGCTCAAAAAAATGGATGGATTTGGGATATTGGGTTACCGTCACGTCGAGGTATTGGGCATGTATATTCAAGCAGTCACACTACAGAAGAGAGAGCTACAGAAGAATTACTGAACTACATTGCTGATACTATTAGCCCTCAAACGGCTGCGAAAACGTCCGTGCGTAAGGTGAATTTTGAACCTGGACATCGCGCTGAGTTTTGGCATAAAAATTGTGTCGCTGTAGGTATGTCGGCAGGGTTTATTGAACCCTTGGAGGCTTCTGCGCTGGTTTTGGTAGAGCTCTCTGCGGCTATGATCTCTGAACAGTTACCGGAAAATCGCCATGTCATGAAAATTATTGCAAAGCGATTCAATCAAAAGTTTCTATATCGATGGGAGCGGATAATAGATTTTTTAAAATTGCACTATATCCTCACCCAAAGAAATGACAGCGATTATTGGAAAGATAATCAAATGACCGACAGCATTCCATTCTCTATTGCCGAGGCCCTAGATTTATGGAAGTGGCAAAGTCCTTGGCACCAAGATACGATGCGTGCTGATGAAATGTTTCCATCGGCCAGTTATCAATATATTCTTTACGGAATGAACTTTGAAACCAAGCAGTGTACAGAACGCTCATCAAGTCGGAATGGTTCTCTGGCATCAAAGCGACTTTTCTTGGAAAATATACAACGCACAGAAATGTTGGTTTCATCTATGCCGACTAATCGAATATTAATCGATAAAATAAAAGCCTACGGATTACAAAAAATATAAGTATTTAATGGTCAATAACCAGGATTTCAACTCACAATGAGTAACTTTGTCGTTTTAAACAATCAAGAGCATCGCCACATAAATATTATTACCGATCGTTCCTTGGAATATGGTGATGGTGTGATGCACGCGATGACATTTCCTATGGAATTTCGCGATATTCAATCTTGCTATCCAATCTTTTTTTGCAAGGATCCGGATTCCGGACAGTTCTATCCGGCGGCATTATTTGGTCTTGAAAAGGGTGAGAATTTATTTCTTACTGATAGTGGATGGGATGCAAGCTATATTCCAATGATGGTTCGACGTCATCCGTTCCTTATTGGGTTTCAAAACGACGAGAGTTATCCGGAGGGCAAAAAACCGGTCGTATCCATTGATTTAGACCATCCCCGTGTAAGTAATGTTGGCGGAGAGATACTTTTTTCTGAAAACGGAGGAAGCAGCGATTACCTAAAGCAATCCATGGTTTTATTAGAATCAATACATCAGGGTCATGAGCAAAACAAAGTTTTAATAGAAATGCTTCTAGAGCACAGTCTCTTGGAGGAATTTGCCGTAGAAGTAACTCTTCGCGATGGCTCGCTAAAAAGATTGTCTGGTTTTTACACTATCGCTGAGGAAAATTTATATGCCTTGAGTGGTGATGTACTTGGAGCGCTAAACGAAAAGGGCTTTCTCCAGGCTATTTTTATGGCGGTAGCCTCTCTATCTCGACTAAGGCCCTTAGTTGAAAAGAAAACTGTAATAATTAGTTAGGCGATTGTGGTTAATAATAAAGGCTACAAGAGAACTCTATTATGCTAGAAATGGTTAATGCGGTGGATGAGGTGCGAGACTATAAACCGGACAACATTCCTCAGGAGATATTATCCTCATCTAAGCCGTTAGTTTTCAGGGGCTTAGTCTCTGACTGGCCTTTGGTTACTCAAGCATCCAGGTCTAGTAATAATGCAATTGAGTATCTACAGCAATTTGATAGTGGAAAAGCGTTAACTGCCATGGTTGGCGAACCGAATATTGAAGGAAGAATTTTTTATAATGAAGAGTTGACTGACTTTAATTTCAAATATAGCAGGATGGTTCTAGGCGACATATTTGAAAAACTAATTGCCTACCAAAATAGTAATAAACCGCCCATGATATATGTAGGATCAACCAATATCGATAATTGGTTGCCCGGATTTAGAAATCATAACGACCTAGATCTTGGACAGAATGCTCCCTTAGCTTCTATTTGGATAGGTAATCGTAGTCGCGTCGCTCCTCACTATGATTTCCCAACCAATATTGCTTGCTGTGCGGCAGGTCGACGACGGTTTACGGTATTTCCTCCAAATCAGTTAGAAAATATGTACGTAGGACCAATTGACTTTTCTCCTGCGGGACAACCAATTAGTTTAGTGGACGTATGTGAACCTGATTTTCAGCGTTTCCCAAAGTTCAAAGAGGCTTTAAATGCTGCTCAGACAGTTGAACTTGAGCCGGGGGATGCCATTTTGATCCCGAGTATGTGGTGGCATCATGTCGAAGCAATGGACGATCTAAATATTTTGATTAATTATTGGTGGCGCAGTTCGCCTAGTTTTATGGGGCCGCCATTAAGTGTGTTGCAGCATGCTATCTTGGGGTTGCGTGATTTGCCGGATGAACAGCGCATGATATGGCGTGATTTGTTTGATTATTACGTGTTTAATTGTTCTGAGGAGTCCATGGAGCACATACCTTCGCGCGCGAGAGGAGCTCTTAATCCAATGACTGAGGAAACAGCAAAACAGATTCGTAGTTTATTGATGGACAAGTTTAGATAACACAATATTTACAGTGGAGAGCATGGATTAATGTCACAAAATATCAAAAAAGTGGTTATTGTCGGTGGCGGTACGGCTGGCTGGATGGCTGCGGTATCTATGTCGACATTAATCGGCCGTGATCTTGAGATCGTCTTGGTAGAGTCCGATGATATAGGCACCGTTGGTGTGGGTGAAGCCACAATACCGACTTTTTTTGCTCTTCACCAATTGCTAAAAATCAATGAGGCAGAGTTTTTATCCGAGGTTCAAGGTACGATTAAACTCGGTATCTCCTTTGAGAATTGGAAAAATAAAGGAGAGGACTATATTCATGCCTTTGGTTATACCGGTAAGTCCTGTTGGGCTGCAGGTTTTCAGCATTTTTGGTTAAAAGGCAAAGGTCTTGGTTTTAGCGAAGAATACAGTTGTTACTCGCCCGAGCTAATGGCCGCTAGGCAGCATAAATTTGGCCACTTGAAACAAAATCAGCTTAATTATGCCTATCACATTGATGCAAGTTTATACGCCAAATATTTACGAAGGCTAGCAGAGCGACAAGGTGTGGTTCGGCAAGAAGGTAAAGTTGTTGAGGTTAATCAGACCGCCAGTGGGAATATACAAGACGTAGTATTAGAGTCTGGCCTAGTTATTGATGGACAATTATTCATTGACTGCTCTGGATTCAGTGGGCTCTTAATCGATAAGGTGTTAAGAGTAGGGTTCGAAGATTGGTCGCACTGGTTGCCCTGTGACTCAGCGGTAGCTGTTCAAACGGAGTCTGTTTCACCACCGATTCCCTACACGCGTTCGATCGCCAGAGACTGTGGATGGCAATGGCGGATTCCTTTGCAGTCTCGGGTTGGAAATGGTTTGGTATTTAGTAGTAAATATCTGAGCGATGATGAGGCTAAAACGACCCTGTTCAATAATTTAGAGGGGCGCGCTTTAACAGAGCCAAAGGTAATTAAATTCAGAACAGGACAAAGATCCAAGCAATGGAATAAAAACTGTATTGCTCTAGGATTAGCGGGCGGATTTTTAGAACCTCTGGAGTCCACCAGTATTCATCTCATTCAGCGCGGGATTATTCGTCTGATGCAAATGTTTCCCCAAACAGAAATTACAAATGCTGACCGTGATGAGTTTAACCGGCAAATGAGTAATGAATATGAGTTCATAAGAGACTTTATCATCATGCACTATCATGTCACCGAGCGGGATGATACAGCGTTTTGGCATTATTGTCGGAATATGGAAATCCCTGAGTCACTAGACCATAGAATTCGTCTTTTTAAAGAATCTGGCAGAGTTTTTCAAGCTGAAGGCGATGTTTTCGGTGAAAACAGTTGGACTCAGGTGATGTTAGGGCAGGGGCTAATGCCTGAGCAATACCATCCAATAGTGGATATGATGAGTGACCCTGAACTGCAGCATTTTTTGAAGTCTATTAAGGCCTCTGTGGATAATGTAGTCGGACAGTTGCCGGCTCATCAAGCGTTTTTAAATGCCTACTGTCCAGCCAAACTAGCGGAGTAAGTCGCGTACAATGAATCAAAAAAATGTATTTGGTGAGCCTATTGAAGCCTGTTGTAGCAACCCATTAACAGGGTATTTTCGCGACGGCTTCTGCCATACGAGTGAATATGACCGAGGCTCTCATACGGTATGTGCGATTATCAGTGAGGAATTTTTAGTATTTTCTCAGTCTCGAGGAAATGATTTAACAACCCCAAGACCTGAGTTTGACTTTCTTGGGCTTGAAGCGGGACAGTCTTGGTGTTTGTGCGCGGGTCGCTGGCTTGAAGCTCATGAAGCGGGTTTTGCTCCTAAGGTACATTTGCAAAGAACCAATAGTGAAGCACTCAACATAGTGCCTATGGCATTGTTGAAGCAATATGCGGCGGATCTAAATTAATGTAAAAACAGGGGAGCAGTAATGAGTCTCTACGATAAGTATATTTTACC
Organism: Porticoccaceae bacterium; assembly: GCA_003491845.1. GTDB lineage: Bacteria > Pseudomonadota > Gammaproteobacteria > Pseudomonadales > Porticoccaceae > HTCC2207. The sequence goes on from DNBN01000263.1 coordinate 5,930, forward strand.
CAGCTTTTTAAATTGTGTCTGCGGCAGTAAGCCAATCAAATATCAACGTCAAAAAGTAGTGCCTCAGGCCGAGGGTCTAGTGTTAGAAGTCGGCATAGGTTCTGGTTTGAATTTACCTTTTTACGATCAGCACAAAGTTACTTCTATCATTGGACTTGACCCCTCACCAGAACTTAATGCTATGGCGCAAAAAGTAGCGCAGAAGCTAGGTTTGAATGTGAACTTTGTTCTTGGTGGTGCTGAAGCTATCGCACTTCCGGATAATCATGTTGATACAGTATTGGTCACCTACACTATGTGTACCATTCCCGATGCGCTAAGTGCAAATAAAGAAATGTTAAGAGTTTTAAAACCTGGTGGTAAATTGATCTTTTGCGAGCACGGGTTGGCGCCTGATGAAGCCGTCTCTAAATGGCAACATCGTATTGATCCCTTTTGGGGGAAACTGGCCGGTGGTTGTCATTTAAACAGAGATATTCCTTTACTCATTCGATCTTCAGGTTTTCGCATAGACAGTATCGATGAAATGTACCTCCCTAGTACGCCAAAATTTGCCGGTTACAACTATTGGGGTTTAGCCTCTAAAGTGTAGTCGCGATTCTAAGCGATATTCATATTTTAAACTGCACTTCTGTGGCGATTAAAGGGATACCACATTGATTGCATAGCACCTGCGCCTCAAGTGGCATTCCGCAGCTATCGTGCTGCAATAGCATAGGCTTACCTTGTTGGCGAGCACACCATCGGTCACCCCACAATAAAAGCGTTACAAAGTAAGGGAATAAATCGCGGCCTTTGTTGGTCAGCTGGTAGTCATAGCGGGGTGGATTCTGTTGATAGGGATGCTGATCGAAGATATTTTCGGTGACTAGGTATTTTAGCCTATCGGTCAGAATATTGGTTGCTACAGGCAATTCTTGATGAAACTCATCGAATCGAGTTAAGCCATGAAAGGATAATGCAATGATATTTGCTGTCCACCGGTCCCCTAGAAGATTAATTAAATTGCGGTAAAGTGTTTTGCCTAACTGCTGATCGATTGAGGAGGCGGACGATCGTCTTCGGGTTTTAGTTATTCGTTGGTCTCTGCTAGCCCCGGGGCCTGGTCGAAAACTTACCTCGTCTAAGGTTATCTCTTTATTGCAGTGCTGACACTCCATTACCGGCCAAAAATGTTGACCACAGATGTTATGTGTTAATTGCAGTGCATTTAGGTTGGGTGTGGAAAAATACTTGCGCTCCCAGTTCATTGCCATCAAACCATTTGCATAGAGTTCAATAGACTTTTTGGTAAGATGATAAGTAGGTCTTTTATTACTATGTTTGACAACATCTTTTCGAAGACAATCTATCTTTTGTAGCCAGTTGAGTCGATCACTTAGTACACCTCGTGAGGCGCCAGTTCCCAAGAGCATGTCAGTAAATGTATTAATTCCCCAAAAAACTTCTTGGAGAATCAGTAGAGACCATTTATCACCAATTTCATCTAGGGCACGGTTGATGGAGCTCGCCTTGGTGCTTAGAGAATTTTGGGTGGACTTACTAAAGGGTGGGTGATGACTAATAGCGAACTCTCAGATGCCTTATTTCCAAAGATCTTCACCCCGGCTCCACCAGGCATGAAAACCAACAGGTACTCGATGAGGAATCTTTACCCGTGCTATGGGACCTAGAGTAATATCCTGTGCATTAAATATCTGTAATTCTGATGTCCATGTTTTACTGTCTGTGACCAGAGACATTACATAACCGAGATCTTCGATACTATCGCGATTAGCCCCTCGCACCGGCGCAAAGGGTGTCTCACTTCCATACACTCCATCACCATAATCCCATTGCACATATTGCCCAGTGTCATTGTTGTATTTAACCAGTCCATTAAAGCGCAGCGTATGGCCACCTTCATGAAGAAGTGGAATGCGCTGGTGGTAGGCATACTTAGATTTAGTGCCCATATAGACTTGGTTGATTTTATTGAATTCAGTGTTTAGATCATCAATATCACCTTCTCGAACTTCACCGGTTACTAGGTTAAAGCGCCACCGATAATTATTAGCTTCTAAGCGCATATAGGCCAGCATATGAGATAGGGCACCTTCTTTTTTCGCAGCATTAGGCATTGGATTAGTTGATCGACACCCATCCATGACAATCCAATCACCTTCTTCCCAGCAATTGGAAACATGTAAAATAAAGCAGGGTTCACAATTAAACCAGCGGATCTCCCTAGCGTCGCCGTAGCGCGGAATAACGCCGAAACGAGAAGGTATATCGCGATGAAAATTGAGTACGCGCATGTTGTGATTACGCAATACTTCCATATCATGGAAGAAAGGAAGGTCGTGAAGAATAGTGTAGTTAGTCGTAAAGCCTAAATCATGAGGTAAACGAGGCCCGGCTAGTTCGATATCGACTTCATGACGCAAGGTGCCGTCGGGATTGGCCACCCCATAGGTCATGAATGGAGCATTGTCACCGTAGTCCATAAAAATTAATTCGCCAGTATTCCAGTCAATATGACTATGCGCAGACATATTCTTTCGTGTGCGGCCTTTGACATCAAAAACACCCTGATTTTCCAATGTTAAAGGGTTCATTTGGTATGGAATACCTGCGTTGTACCAGGTGGGTACCAAGTTTCCATTAAACATAACAATATCGGTATTACTAGTATCTTTAATAGGGAAATCTGGCAACGAATAATCATAGGGCCCCATAACACCAGGCCATACAGCTTCGCTTTTGCTTATTTCGTGTTGTAGTGCGGCAGTATGAATATAGCTATTGCGATAAGACGCTTTTCCATCCCTGATATAAATGGCATGAACCATGCCATCTCCATCAAAGGGGTGATATAGGTTTTTCGGTTTGAACATCGGATTGGGACCATTGCGATAAAAAGCACCAAACAAATCATTGGGGAGTTCTCCTAAAACCTCCAGCTCATTGATTTCTAGCTCAGCGGTGGTCGGTGCATAGGCACCGTGCAAATAGGGATTATCTAGCTCATAAATCCAATCTTGGGTATTTTCAAGCTGTGGTGCAGAGCCAATACATTTTTCTGTAATGTCAAAAAAATTCGTACTCATCGTTTAAATCTCGCTGGCCTTTTACTAAACTATGCCTCAATATGGTCTATTTATGCAAGTAAGAAAGGTTGTTTTAGAGAGCTTATTGGTCTGTTCATTGCACTAGTCATAGGGGCGTAATAAGTAAGATACAGCGAGCTATAGGTACGTGCTAATGTCACTTGATCATCTTCGTCTGCCAGTTATCCAGGCTCCAATGTTTTTACTCTCTGGGCCAGAAATGGTAATTGCCAGCTGCCAAGCGGGTATTGTCGGTTCTTTCCCTTCTCCCAATGCCAGAACGATCCAGATATTGGATGATTGGCTCAGTATTATTACCGATGCTCTTGCCAACTCTCCTAAGGCGGCGCCCTGGGCGCTAAATCTAGTAATGCATAGATCAAATCCACGCCGGAAGGAAGATTTAAGGTTAGCTGTAAAATACCGCGCTCCTATCGTTATCACAGCTCTTGGCAGCCCCTCCGAAGCAGTCGATGCAGTGCAATCCTACGGGGGTAAGGTCTATGCTGACGTCACTACTATAGAATTTGCTCGACGTGCCGCCAGTGCCGGAGTGGACGGGCTTGCCTTAATTTGCTGCGGCGCTGGAGGTCATACAGGCCAGTTGTCGCCCTTCGCTTTTATAGATGAAGTGCGCCAATTTTTTAAAGGTGAGATTATTCTTTCTGGTGCTATCGCCAATGGCCGAGCAGTGCGCGCTGCACAGATACTTGGTGCAGACTATGTATACATGGGAACACGGTTTATTCCTACTAAAGAGAGTATGGCACAGCCAGACTACAAGGCGATGGTTGTGAGTGCTAGTGGGCAGGACATTATCACCTCCGATGCTGTTACCGGTGTAAAGGCTAATTGGTTGAAGGCAAGCCTTATTCAAGCAGGTTATGACCTCAACAACATGCCCCCTGCGGCTGACATAAACTTTCTTGAAGCTGCAGGTGATGCCAAACGTTGGCGAGATATTTGGGCGGCTGGCCAAGGCGTAGGTTCGGTCAATAGTCAGCAGTCAATTGCCAAGGTGGTAGACCAACTTACAAATGAATATGAGGCGAGTTTATGATTACTTCTTCAGATCAGCGGATTAGCGATTATCACCAGAAAGGATGGTGGGGCGATGAAACATTACATGATTTATTGGCATTACAAGCTAATAATAAACCGGATCTTCTGGCAGTTGCTGATCAACCTAATCGTCATGAACTCACCGGTCAGAAAGCTCGTCGTTTGACTTTCTCTGAGCTAGATAGGGTCAGTACTAAAATAGCCTGTCAGTTGCTGGATCGAGGCATAACACAAGGTGATTGCATTATCGTTCAGTTACCTAATGTAGTTGAGTTAGTTATTTGTTATATAGCAATCAGTAAAATTGGAGCAATTATTTCTCCAGTCCCTGTGCAGTACGGTCAGCATGAGCTGCACCACATTAGTAAGACGCTTTGCCCTGTAGCGATAGTTTCAATGCCTTATTTTGGCAGTTTGCCCCTAGGCGAAACCGCGGCCGCTATCGCTCAAGATGAGATTCAATTACTGTTATTTGGGTCTGAGCTGGATATTGAAAGTGCTGACATGAGCGATTATCAACAACAGCTAAAGGCTTATGAGCAAGACCACCCAACGAGCGCTGATAACATAGTGACGATATGTTGGACTTCAGGTACCACTGGAACACCAAAAGGTGTTCCTCGGTCGCATAATATGTGGATAGCAACAGCTCGTTGCTGTGCAGAGGCGGGTAATTATCAAACAGAAGATCGATTTTTAAATATCTTTCCCCTAGTTAATATGGCCTCTGTTGGAGGTTTTTTGTACCCAGCGCTCATGCTCGGATGCAGCCTTATTTTACATCATCCTCTAGATCCTAGTCTTTACCTTACCCAGCTGCAAGATGAAAAAATCACTTTCACCTTAGCGCCGCCAGTATTACTCAATCAACTGGCAAAGTCTGCTGATATGTGGAATCGATTTGATTTTTCTTACTTGCGCTCTATAGGTTCAGGATCTGCGCCCCTAGCACCTTGGATGATAGAAACCTTTAGCCAACAGTATGGACTTGAGGTGATTAATTTCTATGGTTCTAATGAAGGTATCAGTTTGTTTTGTACGCCACTGCATACTGCAGACAGTGCTATCAGAGCAGCTATGTTTCCTCGATTAGGTTGCGACATTGAGCATTTTAAATCCTTTGCAAATAACGCAGTGCTAAGCAAAATAGTAGACACTGACAGCGGAGAGGTTATTACCGAACCAGGTAAAGTAGGTGAATTATTATTCGCTGGGGCCACGGTCTTTGATGGTTACCTAGGATCTGATAACAGTGCGTTGTTTAGTCAAGATGGCTATTTTCGTACTGGTGATTTGGTGGAAATATGTGGTGATCCACCCTGGTTTTACCGTATTGCTGGGCGTTGCAAAGATATTATTAACCGTGGAGGAATGAAGATATCGCCAGCAGAAATCGATATTTTACTAGAGGGTTTTTCCAAGGTGTCAGAAGCAGCCGTTTGCGCCTATGAAGATGATCTTCAAGGTGAAAAAGTCTGTGCTTGCGTAGTCATAGAGCCTCATATACAACCACCAAGTCTTGAGGACATGACTAGATTTTTACTCGACTGTGGCTTGGCGAAATTCAAGTTGCCGCAGCGAATAGAAGTTTTTCTGTCTTTACCACGAAATCCTCTGGGTAAAGTTCAGCGTTTTGTTTTAGAGGAGCAGGTCAGTCACAGGAATAAAGGAAATCAGTTATGAACGCGCCAATTTATATCCTTGGGGGATCGCAATCAGATTTCGCACGGAACTGGGCTAGAGAGGGACTGAGTATTTACAACCTATTTGAAGAAACTTTAACTAAGGCCCTAGAGGCCACGGGTCTCTGCCCTGATCAGATTGACGTTGCCCATGTTGGTAACTTTGTTGGAGATCTATTTACCGGCCAGGGTTTGATCGGTGGTTTTTTTGCTGAAGCATACCCTGAGATGGCAGGTATACCCACCTCTCGTCATGAGGCGGCCTGTGCTTCAGGTTCCATTGCGATGTTAAGTGCGATGCGCGACATCGAGGCTGGGCACTATGATTTAGCCTGTGTTCTGGGGCTGGAGTACATGCGTAATGTCGATGGCCACACTGGCGCAGACTACCTAGGTGCAGCCACATGGAAGGGTGTAGAGGCTAGTCACTGCGATTTTCCGTGGCCGTTTATGTTTAATCAAATCATTGATGAATATGATGCACGTTACGGTATTGATTGTGATCATTTAAAAACCATCTCCAAGATTAATTTTCAGAACGCACAGGCTAATCCTAATGCCCAAACTCGGCATTGGACCATTCCGTCAGAGTGTTATTCTAATGATGATCAGTACAATCCAGTAATTGAGGGTCGGGTACGCAAGATGGATTGTGGGCAGATTACTGACGGAGCAGCTTGCGTTTTTTTAGCCAGTGAAAAAGCCGCTAAAGCCTATGCTTTGCAACACAAACTGAGGCTTGAAGATATTCCTATGATCAAAGGGTGGGGACATCGATCAGCGCCAATTAGTTTGAATTCTAAGCTCAGATTAAGTGCGCGAGCGCCGTTTTTGTTTCCCCATGTCAATCAATTGATGACAGATACTTTGACTCGTGCTGGATTTTCTGCGGTAACAGAGTTGGACGGTCTTGAGACTCATGACTGCTTCTCTATCACCCAATACATGGCAATAGACCATATTGGACTCACGCCTCCCGGAGAGAGTTGGCAGGCGATAGAGGAGGGGCGTATCAGCATGGATGGCGATTTTCCCATCAACCCAAGCGGAGGACTTCTTGGTTTGGGCCATCCGGTAGGCGCCACGGGCGTTCGTATGTTATTAGACTGTGCAAAGCAAGTCACAGGCCAGGCAGGTGAAATGCAAATTGCCGGTGCAAAAAATATGGCTACCTTTAATCTTGGCGGCAGCACCACGACCTGTGTTAGCTTTATTGTTGGTGTTGATCAGTGAAAGAGGCCTTTATTTATGATGCTATTAGAACACCCAGAGGCAAAGCTAAAGCCGACGGTAGTCTAGCGGATTTGAGTCCATTTGCATTATTAAAGAGTCTTTATGACGCTATTGAAGCGCGCACAGGTCTCAACCAAAGTTGGGTGCAAGATGTTATTCTTGGGTGTGTGAGTCAGGTAGGAGAGCAAGGTGGAAACGTCGCCAAAGCCTCTTTACTTGTCGCCGACTGGCCTGATCATGTTCCGGCTATTACCATTAACCGCTACTGTTCCTCTGGGCTGGATGCTATCAATATGGCGGCTATGAAAATTATGACTGGCCAGGCAACATGTACTTTGGCGGGCGGTGTAGAGATGATGTCTCGTGTACCTATGTTGTCAGATAAAGCAATTCTATTTGCAGATTCAAAGCAGGCTTTGCGTCATCGTATGCTAATGATGGGTAGTGGTGCAGATCTCATTGCATCTCTTTATGGTATCAGTCGTCAGCAGGTTGATAAATTAGCCTTAGACAGTCAACAACGGGCAATCTATGCTCGAGACCAAGGTTTTTTTGCCTCGATCATCCCCGTATATAACGCTATAAAAGGTATTACTCTTAGTGCTGATGAATGTATTAGAGAGCACACTTCTCTTGAATCACTATCCAGATTAGCGCCTGCGTTTGCAAGCATCGGTGGTCAGGGTGTTGACGACTTGCAGCGAGAGGCTCAACCACACCTAGCACAGATTTCACACGTACATACCGCCGGAAATTCCCCGGCAATGGCAGACGCAGCGTCACTTCTTTTGATTGGCGATGCCTCCTTGGCATTACGATTGGAATACCAGCCTCGTGCTAAAATTATTGCCGCAGCTACCGTCTGTGATGATCCATTACAAGTGGTTTCAGGCTGTGCAAAAGCCACCTCTGCATTATTATCCTCCCGTGGATTAAATACCTCTGATGTCGATCTCTTTGAACTCCATGAGGCCTTTGCCGCCACTAGTATAAAATGTCAGCAAGATCTAGATATAAGTAGTGATATCTTAAACGTCAATGGTGGATGTATTGCATTGGGTCATCCTATGGGCGCTACAGGGGGTATTATGATGGGCACTTTGTTGGATGAATTAGAGCGACGTGCCCTTTCTACAGGTATTGTTGCTGCCAGCGGCGCCGCTGGAAGCGGAACAGCGCTGCTTATAGAGCGTCTTTAGTTTTTACACTTATGGCTATATCCACTGATTTTAAATTAAGTGGATCCCTCAAAGGTCTATGGCTATCTCCAAGATAACTGCACTTGTTAAACTGCAGCATCCGATCAGGCTATTTAAAGATTCGGCTGAAAAAAAAGTAAGCTATAATCCGGAAATTAACCCAAGAACGTTCGAGGAACAAGCAGATGTTTACTGTTGCTAAAGAGTCATTAAATTACGGATCTAGGCTAGTGATCATAGCCGCTCTGATATTAGGTTTTCAGTCTCCAATATGGTCAAAAGAGGCAGCGATTATCGATCCTACAGCTCGGTTTCATCCTGTTTATAGTCCAGCAGGCATGGTCGTTAGTCAGGAAAAGCTTGCTAGTCAAGTAGGAGCAGATATTCTTAGTCGTGGCGGTAATGCTGTTGATGCCGCCGTGGCCACAGGTTTTGCTTTGGCGGTAACATTGCCTCGCGCTGGCAATCTTGCTGGGGGTGGTTTTATGATGGTTCATCTGGCC
>DNBN01000263.1:14962-15365 GCA_003491845.1 Porticoccaceae bacterium
GTTTTATGATGGTTCATCTGGCCAAAGAAAATAAAACTATTGCGCTCGATTATCGAGAGATGGCGCCTTCAGGTGCTGATCGAGACATGTTCTTGGATGCTAAGGGTGACGTGGATAATGAGCAAGCTCGGTTTAGTATTAAATCTTCAGGTGTGCCTGGTACCGTCGCTGGATTACTGCATGCGCATAAAAACTATGGTGTTTTGAGTTTTTCCGATGTGATCGATCCAGCCATTAGGTTAGCCGCTGATGGTTTTAAAGTTAGTGTTGATCTATCCAGTTCACTGGCGTCTAGAGCAGTTCGCTTAGCAAAAAATGACGCCTCTAAGGACTACTTTTATAAGCAAAAAGGGGCTTTGTATCAGCCGGGTGAAATTTTTCAGCAAGCCGACTTAGCGTCAAC
>DNBN01000127.1 GCA_003491845.1 Porticoccaceae bacterium
GGTGGACGTGTCAGCGGTGCGGTTGGCTTCACTTATGATGATAGTAAGCAGCCATCTGAGGCAATTGTACTAACAGCAGGAGCAGTAATTCTCTGTGCTGGAGCGGGTTCCTATAAAAGTCCTGGGTTTCCTATATGGGGTCAGACCTTTGATGGTGATGCCATGGCTTATGAGGTGGGAGCAAAGATCGTAGGTAAGGAGTTTAATGATACCCATCCAACCTTTGCCAATATTCCGGCTGCTTCTTATCAGGGTTGGAAGTGGGCGCAAGAGGTAGTGGGTGCCTATGTTATGGTAGGGCCTCCAGATAAATTGATGGGAGGCTTGACGCTGAATCTTGCTTTAGGAGCGTATTCAGAAGGTGTTGACCGTCGCGCCGGTGTTGGTCCGGGAGGCGAGCCTCCAAAGGTACCAGGTAAGGCACCACCAGGTGCTGAAGAGAGGAAACGTAACAGAAAATATTTAGGTAAGGGTTACCTAACAACTCCCGGCCTGCATTTGGATTTAGGCGGGCCACCCCAAACTCCACCCGATAAGGACAATGATATTGTGACAGGCCATCGTGTCGGCGGTGCTACGGCAGGTATGGGTGTTCATAAAAGTGAGGGAGTTTTTTGCTCGGATTATTCCTGTGCCGCAGATGGCGTTGAAGGTTTGTTCGCAGCTGGAGATGCGCTAGGGTCTATGATGTGTGGGTCTGTATATCCGGGACGTGGATTTTCATCCTATGGTTCCGCTATTCAGGGTCGTCTAGCTGGAAAAAATGCTGCACTCTATGTAAAGGGAAATCCCGCGCCCAAGATTAGCTTTCAAAAGATTGAAAAGCTTGTCAAAAAAATGTGGGCGCCTAGAGAAAACGAGAAAGGTTATAGTCCAGAATGGATTACTGCGACACTGCAAAATACGATGACGCCCTTCCATATTCTTTATATCAAGGATAAACGTAGACTAGATGGTGCTCTCGCATCAATAGAGTTTCTGCGTCAGCACTGTGTGCCCCATATGATTGCGCGTGATGGCCATGAGCTCCGCACAGCTCATGAAGTAAAAAGTATGTTGCTAAATGCAGAAATGAAATTACGTTCAGGACTGTTCCGTGAAGAGAGTCGTGGAACACATTTCCGCGAGGACTTCCCTATCCGCAATGATCGTGAATGGCACTGTTGGGTTACGGTGCAGGAGATCGACGGTGCTATGGCGATGGGTAAGCATATGCTGCCAGAAGAATGGAAGCCGGACCCAACAAAGTCTTATCGCGAGAACTACCCTAGAGTGCTTCCCGGTGAAGATGAGTTCATACGCAAAAATAACTTTAAAGTGTAAATTTCCTGGATGGAAATCTACAATTGAAACAAATAAATATTGTATCTTTATTTTTAAATAAGGTGGTGAAAGAATATGCCTATTGAAAAAATTCACGGTTGCATAGGCTGTGAGAACTGTGTGAAGGCTTGCCCAACTGATGTTATTCGGATGGATCCAAAATCTGATCAGGCATATATTGCCTATCAGCAGGATTGTCAAATATGCCATCTTTGTCGCCTCAGCTGTCCGGTCGATGCGATTACTCTTACACCGGATAGAGCCATGTTGCCTACAACATCCTGGGGTTAAAATAGAATGAATTGGTTTTGTCTGATATGTCGATCAGTATCAAAAACAGCGTTAGTGCTGGTTACTAGAAAAATTATCATGGCAGTGCAAGTCGCTATTCTGGCGATTGCCCTTGTCGGATGTGAGATTTCACCTGAACAGGTAAACCCTAGATCATCTGTGAAAGCTGCTTGGCAACAGACCGATGATTTGATCATTGCAGGTTTGTCTGTATAGTCTTAGTCGTCTGTATCTTGGTGACCTGATAATTCAAAGGGTCGACAATAAACTGATAGCTGCTGAGGGTCGCTGTGAAAGTTAATCAAAAAGAGAAGCGAAGTGCGATTGAAAAGACACTGGAAATTCTGATTGCTTTTGCCGACAGTGACCGTGAGTTGGGTACGGTAGAAATCAGTGAGTTGACGTATCTTCATAAAGCCACAGTTTCAAGAATCCTTTCGACCTTACTAGACTACGGAATGATCTATCAAAATAACGAGACTAAAAAGTACAATCTAGGCCCATTGTCCTATAGATTGGGCGCGTCCGAGATCAGTCAGAAAATCCAGAGCTTTGTATCTTTATCGAAAACGCATGTCGACAATCTTAGAGATACATTATCAGAAACTATTAGTCTTGAATTGTGGATGGGGAATAAGACTACCGCCTGCTATATGGCTGAGAGTAGACGCCCTCTACAAGTGTCAATGCCGCTTGGTAACGTACTTCCTCTGCATGCACCTGCTGGTGCTAAAGCAGTTCTATCATTTGTTAATCAGGACTACCTAGACCGATTATTGACGGAGGATTTCCCTCAATATACGGACAATACAATCACCACAAAAACTAAACTATTGGCAAGATTAAGTGAGTTTAATCGGCAGGGTTACTCTATTGATGATCAAGAACTGCATATGGGAATTTACGCAATTGGGGTGCCAATATTTGATTATATTAGTAAGCCCGTTGCAGCTATTTCAGCCATACTACCCTCCGCTAGAATTAATGCCGGCCGTGAGGCAGAAATCGTGGCACAACTTAAGAGAACATCGCATATTATTTCGCAGAAGATCAAAAGGGATCGCACAGGGTTTTACTATCACTTAGGAGCAATCTAAGCTATACCAGCCGCAAGTCGTATGCTCGTAATGACTTCAAAGAGCAAATAGCTACCGTATTAAAATTTGTTTAAAGTCCAGCTCTTAGCTCATGTGATCAACTCAAACAGATTGGACCAGCGACTTTTCGATCTGCCAATGATTTTAATCTGTCAATTACTTGAATTTTCTTGGTCTTATTCTGCAATAGCCGCTTCTGCCGCAGGAGGCAGTTTTTCCTCTGTATATCCCTTTAAAAATCGCAACGGATCACCACGTTGGGTAAAAGTGGCGGCCTCTTTTTCTGTTATCGAGGGTACTTCAGGCGTGCTTTCCAATTTCTCCATCAGTCTTGCTGTCAGTTCGGGATGTTCAAGCTTCCTGTCATGGCTTTCAGTGGGGTCATCTTCGATATTAAAAAGTCTACTGCCGCTGATTTCATTCGTTGTGCCTAAATCGACTAGTTTCCATGGCCAGTCTATTACCGCCGCTTGCCTGAAATTACCAGGGCGGCGAGCGCCGACAACAAAAGGTGTAGGTAACTGCTCTTGTCCTGATAGCGTCGGGTAAATATTTTCGCCGTACCAGTCAGAGGCATTAACATCAATACCGGCAATGTGAAGTAACGTCGGCATCCATTCATGTACTGAGGCTGGCCGATGAATAACAGTATTGGCATTGATAGTGCTTGGCCATGTTGCAATGGCAGGCACGCGTATACCACCTTCAAGAGCTGATCCTTTACCTTGTTGTAACGAACCGTTGCTGGCGCCGGCGCGCGGATTTCCCCCGTTGTCGCTCACGAATATTACCAATGTGTTATCGGTCAAGCCTTGCTTTGCTACAGCTCCGAGTACTCGCCCAATTCCCATATCCATTTGCTCTACCATGGCAGCAAATTCGCGTCTGAGAGGGTGTTTGATGTTCTCGTAAGTAGCGGTAATCGAGTCTGGTGCTTGCAAGGGTGAATGGGGGGCGGTGTAAGACAGAAAAAGAAATAGAGGCTTTTCAGAATTTCGGTTCTCGATGACTTTGATCGCTTCGTCAGTGAAAAGCTCGGTGGAATGCCCCTCCTCCCTGATGGACTTCCCATTTCTTTGCCAGTCGAGTTCGCCCCGCGGTGTTATGTGGGTGTAATGATCAGTGAAGCCATGCAAAATCCCATAAAAGCTTTCAAAGCCTCGATTTTGGGGGAAGTATTTGGTTTCGGCAGCGCCGAGATGCCATTTACCAACAATTGCGGTCTGATAGCCAGCTTCTTGCAGAAACTCTGGCAGAAGCTTGAATTCCATTGGTAAGCCTTTATCCAGACCGATTGGTCCGTCTACGCCGGTCTCAAAGGCATGGTGACCTGTCATTAATGCTGCACGAGTTGGGCTACAGATCGCGTAGGTGTAATAACGATCAAAACGGGCACCAGACTTGGCTAGATTGTCTATGGTTGGTGTACGGATTTCACTGCCGTTATAGCCGACATCTCCAAAGCCTAGGTCGTCAGCCATAATAAGAATGATATTGGGTCGCTGCTTAGAAGTCTCTGTCTCGGACTGGGTTTTCTCTGTGTGAGTAGACTCGGGTGCTGGTTTGCAGCTTAAAGTGCAACAGCAGCAGAAAATAACAAATAATATAGGTATTTTTTTCATCAATCTGACCTGAATGAATGCTGGGGATTGTAAAGCAGTATATTCGCGACCACTTTGACTTAGCAAATATATTGTCTCACATTGCGAGACACTCTAATTGCACTGTGATATCTGTAGTGGCAAATGACGCCGGCATTACGGGAAAGGTAAACAAGATGCTTGGGAGGTACAAAGAAAATTATAAACGCTTGTGCATTTT
>DNBN01000073.1 GCA_003491845.1 Porticoccaceae bacterium
GTGATCTAGAGAGTACTCCCGAGGTGTAACCCATACGGATTTTTTCTTATGGTTATCAATTGCCCATGCATCTTGGATCTTTGCGGCTAGTCGCTGATTTGCGGTAAGAATCAATTGCCCTTGCTTTATTGCTAGACGAAAAGGGCTTATGTCGATCAGTGGTGTGAGCATTTTTAGAGTTGGCAACCAATTTGTAAAAAACGTCGTATATAATCGCAAAACATCGAACGAAATAACAGTAGACTGTTATAATTACTGCATGCAAATAATATTAAATGAAATAACGGTTCTGTTTGGCCTCTTCGGATTACTGGTCGGCGTAGCCGTTGGAATACTAGTTGGTAGACGTATGCAACCAGGCCCTACTGCTGAGGAATACTCGGATCTGTTAGTGTCCTATAGAGTACTCGAAGAGAAAGTGCTCGTACAGCAAAGTCAGCATAATGCTCAATTGGCGATCCTGCAGGATGCTAAAAGCCAGCTTACTCAAGAGTTTGAGAATTTGGCTAATCGTATTTTCGAACAAAAACAGGCAAATTTTTCGGCTCAAAGTAAAGCGGCTATCGAAGTCTCTTTAAGTCCATTGCGGAGAGATTTGGGTGACTTCAAAAAGCAGGTTGAACGCGTCTATGATAAAGAAAACGCCGATCGTAACAAGCTTGTAGGACAAATAAGCGAGTTGCAGAAGCAAACGATGCAAATATCTGCAGATGCGGTTAGCTTAGCCAACGCGCTACGCGGAGACAACAAAGCTCAAGGCAACTGGGGAGAATTTGTTCTTGAAAAACTGCTTGAAGATTCTGGACTGACAAGAGGACGAGAATACGATACGCAGGTAGCGCTTAAAGACGAACAGGGTAAACGCCGAAACCCAGATGTTGTCATTCATCTTCCCGAAGGCAGAGACATCGTTATCGATGCAAAGGTAAGTTTAGTCGATTATGAGCGCTACTTTCATGCTGAGGATGACATTGCTAAACAACAACATTTGCAGCAACATTTAGGTTCTTTAACTGCCCATGTGAAAGGGTTGAGTGGTAAAGACTATGAGCGTCTAGAAGGGGTAAATAGTTTAGATTTTGTGCTTTTGTTTATCCCAGTAGAGTCAGCTTTTATGCTGGCTTTGGATCAAGCCCCCGACATGATGCGTGATGCCTATGATCGCGGCATTATAGTAGTCAGTCCAAGTACTTTAATGGTGACGCTCAGGACCATTAAAAATCTGTGGCGTTACGCGGATCAAAATAGAAACGCCCAGGTGATTGCCGAAAAAGCCGGCGGTCTATACGACCAGTTCATTCTTTATGTGGAAGCTCTTGAAGATGTGGGTCGGCACTTGGATAAAAGCCGTGATGTTTGGGAATCTGCGCATAAGCGGTTAGTTAGTGGGCGAGGAAATTTGGTACGTCGGAGTGAAGAGCTTAAGAAGTTGGGCGCAAAAACAAAGAAAGCTATGCCTGAGAATCTGAGTGCTCTAGCACAGTTGGACATAGGTAAGTTTGGTGATGACAACAGTTAGGAGATATGATGAATTATAGCGGCTTTATCCTGGCGGGGTTGTTAATTATTACAGCACTTGGCTGTTATGCGGCTTTTTTAGCATTACAGTTGCAAGCGCAGCGCAAGACCCAAGTCGCACAAGAAAAATCCCAAGCAGAACATCGGTTGAAAAACGATGTTGATGCTCGGCGATCGATTCAGGTGATAGCAAGAGCGTTGTTACAGAAGGACCTATCAAAAACCGAGGCGGCCATGCGAATAGCTTTTTTATCGCAGAAAATAATTAGTTCCAAAGCAGAAGAGTCCGCCTTGAGTAGTTTTCTACAACTTGCTGAGGCGACAGCTCACATTCCTATCTTAGACGATTGGACTGCGCTTGAGCGTAGTGAAAAACGTAGATTAACAGCTGAGCGAGAAACTATTGAGGCGCAATATAGCAGCTTCATTGATTCTGGAGCAGAGACTCTAGCTAGGTTGCGCCTGAGTTAAGGCCTTTTTTTTAAGTAGTACCCCGGTCTCTAAGTGCCCGGTCCATGGGAATTGGTCAAAAGCAGCAACTTTTTCAATATCATGTGTCTTACACAGTACCCTTAGGTTATCCATCAGGCTCAGTGGGTTACATGAAATATAGAGAATCTGATCAAATTGGCTTGCTAATAATACAGTACCCTCGTCGAGCCCTGACCTTGGTGGGTCAACGAAAATAGTGGAAAAATTAAATTGTGATAGTTCAATTTCTTTTAATCGTCGAAAAGGTCGTTCGCCGTTCAGTGCTTGAGTGATCTCCTCGCTAGAGAGCCTTACAACCGATACGTTATTTATTTGGTTGGACTGAAAGTTAGTTTGTGCTGAGTTAACCGATATCTTAGCAACCTCGGTGGCAAGCACTTTGTCAAAATGTTGAGCCAAAACCGCAGTAAAGTTTCCGTTACCACAATAGAGTTCGAGTAGGTCATGTTTTACCTTGCTAGCTTTACAGCAGCCACTGGCCCAGGTGAGCATTTTAATGTTGATGTCTACATTTGGCTGAGTGAAGCCTGTTTCTATTTGCTGGTATTGATAATCCCGACCACCGACAGAGATCCTTTCAGTAATAAAATCCTGTGATATAACAATTTTTTGTTTGCGACTCCGCCCTATAACAAACACATTAAGCTCTTTCTCAAGACTAGCTGCCGACGCCCGCCACAAGTCATCTAACGGTCTGTGGTAGATTAAGGTAATTAGAGTTTCTCCACTTTTGCTGGTTAGAAACTCAACACTAAAAAGCCGTTTGCTGAGTGTCGGATCGGCATTAATACTCACCAGTAGGGGGGCCATATTACGTTGAATTAAAGGGCCACCGATAGGGAAGTGAGTAATGATATAAGGCCGCTTTTCACCAGGTTTGTTCATTGCGTAGTGGGCTATACCCGCCTCATGCCAGATTCGAAATTCGGCTCGCATACGAAACGCAGTCGGAGATGATTTATGAACTTCAATGTCATAGTCCCCAAATCGCTTAAGACTATTTGTAAATAG
>DNBN01000255.1 GCA_003491845.1 Porticoccaceae bacterium
CCACTTAGCATCTAGCTTGTCATAATATTTGTGCACCACTAAAGCGAGCCGCCTAAGGTGGTTTTTAAAGGGGCCTTAGTGAATCCCTTTCTGAGTCCTTGGTTATGACAGTGTTGCAAAAACAAGTTAGGCCCTCAATTCCTGAGGGCCTAGCTTTTTAATTATGCTAACGTTTTAATACCCCTTTGTTGGCTCAGTTGCGGCCCCTAGCAATGCCATAAGGCATCAGTATCTAGTTAAAAAAGTTATCAACCAGAGTTGATTACTGATGTATAATGACTCCTCGATAAACTAATTCAAGACATTAAATGCAAAAAGCGTACGTCCTAGTGAAAACTAGTATTGTGTGTGTATAGTTGATTGTGTCAGAATAAAATGGAAATCAGAACAGTGACTGTAAATGACGATAGACAAGCATCACTATCCAATGACGAGCAGCAAAACCTTTCTCCTTTGAGGATTGCTGGCTGGGTTGGTGTAGTTGTTGCAACTCCATTTTTTGTGTGGGTGCCGCTTGGATTCACAAGTTTCATACCATCGATGATTGATGTCTTTGGTATTGTCGGAGTACGCATTCCTGCAGCGGTTACGATTGCTGGACTATTGTTAGCCGCAGTTGGATTTCACCGGATTGAATGAGGGCTAAACCGGGCCTTTAGTTGGACTAAAGTTAACTCAAAAAGTAAGGAAATTAGTATGTTCAAACTATCAGATTTTTTCATTATGCTGGCGGTTGCGGTGTCCTTTGCGGTATCTGGACTGCTCTGGTTCGAAGGTAAGCAGTTAGAAGGATTATTCACTGCAATATGGGTACCATCCATCCTAGCGTTTGGTATTTACTTCAAATTGTCTAGCCTGCTGGCAAGGAGAGACTAATCATGATTTCTGATAATTTACTCCCCATTGCCATGTTTGTGTTCGTTATCATGATGATCGGCCTGGTGTTAACTTTTATAGAATTTCGCTACGGTGAGCCGAAACGCCAACAGGACAAAGCTGACAGAGATGCTGGCGCTGTTGGCAAAGACAAAGCTTCCTAGCAGGCCCGTGCCTTAGTTTTGGGGCCTATTTCTAGCGTAATAAGGTTAAACTACCTCCCTATTGCGCTAGAAACTTTGCCCGCTCCCAGCTAAAGATCCAAAGTAATGCACCTATTTTTCTGCTCATGCTTATGGTTTTAGTACCCTGAATGCGCCTCCGATGTGCATCGCCTGGTTGCTTATCTGTATATCTATAGAAACCTACCCTTTGTAACCTGTGCTTAGTAACCCCCCCCTTGGCAATTTGCCCCAATCGTTTGCCCCTAGGTTTAATAGCCAATGTCCGTTGATCAGATTTAAGCTGGTCACGATTGAGAGCGACCCATGGGTCGACTTGATATGGAGAGCTGCTAATGGTGGTAGAGTGTGGCATAAATTAACTGGCCAACTTGGGCCATAGCGGTAACATAAAAGCTTGGTTCACTTGAGGAGAAAAGATCACATGCAGCAACTGGCGAATCAATTATTCCATAAGACCATTCGACGCTGGGTGCCATTTTGGCGTGATGCCCAACCCCAATTTGATGCGCTAGAAAAATTATCACTTGATCCTGAATTAAATAACGCAGATGAAAAAGTGCTATTAACTTGGATGGATGCCTGCCTTAAAGATAATGGTGGCGAGGTAGCTGCCCGCTCTCGAGCAGCCGAACTAGGCCGACGTTTCTTAGATTTAAATGATGCGGGGCGAGTTCGTTTTTTGTGTTTGATGGCAGACAACTACTCTGTTGATGAGGAGCACCTGACTGCGGTGATTGAATCTTGGTTGAGTGCAGATTCAGATCAACGGGCCATGTTAGAGGCACAGCTTCGTAGCGCCCTCGAACCCCCTAGAATGAAATTACTGACCCAGTTCAACGAGCTTCCTCAAGGCGTAAAATTTTTAGTGGATATGCGCTCTGAACTGTTACGCTTGCGTCTTGAGCACCCTAACCTAGCACCCTTAGAGGTAGATTTAAAGCGTCTTTTAAGTGCGTGGTTTGATGTTGGTTTGTTGCAACTGGAAGAGATTAACTGGAGTTCTAGTGCAGAGCTGTTAGAGAAATTGATTGCCTATGAGGCTGTGCATGCGATCCAAAGCTGGACTGATCTTAAAAACCGTCTCGATTCAGACCGTCGCTGTTTTGCCTTCTTTCATCCTAATATGCCAGACGAACCACTCATATTTGTGGAGGTTGCACTGGTCAAAGGCATGGCTAATAATGTTCAGGCACTGCTCGACGAGTTGGCACCATTAGAAGATATTCGCCTTGCAGATACAGCCATATTTTACTCGATCTCTAATGCGCAAAAAGGTCTCTCAGGCATCAGCTTTGGTAACTTTCTAATCAAGAGTGTGGTTAAAAAACTGCAGCAAGAATTTCCTCAACTCAAGCAGTTTGCGACGCTTTCACCCATCCCTGGTTTTTGTCGTTGGTTAGATAGTATGGATGCTGTTAAGGCGTCTGATTTATCGGGGGAGGACTCAATGT
>DNBN01000194.1:0-5189 GCA_003491845.1 Porticoccaceae bacterium
GATTTAAGCCCCCACGAGTGGGTGTTTGGAGAGAAAAGCGCGGCTACATCTGCTGGTATAACTGAAGAAAAAATTATAAGTTATGTGGGGAAAATTAAAGAGTTTGAAGTCGCTTCGGGAAAGACGCTTACACCCGATCAGTTTGCAAAGCTCTTTGTTTTACTTACTCGCTCGGAAGATCAGGCAAAGTTTTTACTGGAACACGCTGACTTTTTGTTATCTTAATTTTTAAAATGCACACCTCAAACCCGATACTAGTGTGTCGCGGTACCTTACTGTACCTATAAATAGCTTTTTTATTTGTGCAATTTTAATGATCTGAATGAAAACTTGCACTATGCACAAATGTATGCTTAAGTAAAAAGGTATTAGAGCAACTAATAAAAGGAATAAGAAAAAATGAGGGTCAATACACGTTCAAATTACTATGCGCTCGTATACTTGAGCTGTCATCAGATGACCGCAGAAATGCTGTGGTGGGCTTCGGATTATTTAGAGGGGCAATGTTGTGGAAACTAAACCTCTTTCTGAAACCTGCTCTTTTGCTGATGACTGCGCCTTTTGTCCAGTTAACACAGCCCTTCAAGCCTACGCATGCAGTGCATGGATTACTCAAACTTACAATGATAACTCCCTTAACAATTCTTCTAAAAACCCTGACCACCTTGACGTAATTAATCTCGTTGATTACATGTCAATCGAAGATAAATTCTGTCAGTGGCACAACACAGCGTACCCACAGGACTTGCGTTTTTTTTCACCAAATGTAAATAGTGCTGTTTTACCCTTTATAAATACACGATGAAATAAGTTTTACCTATTTGCATTGCTTTTACGTATTAAGATGCTATAATTAGTCCATAGATAACAAAATGGATTAGCACATGGATACGTTGAATCGCGCACAAATCTGGAAAACTCTCAGCAACATTGATGTAACTCCCCTCTGCACTGAAACCGAAATGATCGGCAAAGAGACGATCCACTATTTACCGTGGATGGCGGCTCACGAAATCATGATGGATCAGTTTCCTGAGTACACATGGGAATTTTCTGAAGATCCCCAAGGCAGAGAAGTGCATTACTTTGATGACGGCTCTGCGGAAGTCCGTTGTCGAATGACCATCGGTACTCACACCAATATCACGTATTTACCAGTTCATCGGCATGGCGTAGCGATCCCTGCACCCAGCGCAATGGACATTAACACAGCCAAGCAACGCGCTAGAGTGAAAGCGTTAGGTGAGTTTGGTTTAGGTTATCAGATGTGGCTTGCAAAGCCCGATACTTCCCCTGAATTAAGAGAAGATGCTGAAGACAAGGTCACTGAAGATGACTTGGTTGCTCAGTGCTGGCTTGCCGCAAGAGATAAAATTGCCGAGGCAACCAATGTTAGCGCCGGTAAAAAGCATTTTAGCCGGTACAAAAAAGGTTTAGAAAATCGTGGCTTGGTTGACTCCAACGAAAATCGCTGGAAGGAAGTGTGCAAAGCAAAAGGCTGGAGGGCTGAGAAGTGAGCCTTGCTGTTCAGGGGTCACCTGAGTGGCATCGTCGAAGAGCCGGAAAAATCAAAGCCTCTGTGTGTGCCGCACTCGAAGGCAAACATCCCTATATGAAGCCTCAAGATCTTGTTCGTCAGGAAGTGAGAGCATTAGCCGGTGCAGAATCTGAGTTTATTATGGTTCCTGCCGTGGCTCACGGTCAAATGATGGAAGATGTAGCGAGAGTTTTTCTTGAAAAGCTACAGGACTACCGTGTTGAAGAGACCGGCTTGGTTGTTCACCCAAAATACGATTTCATTGCCGCTTCCCCCGATGGTCTGGTGGGGCTAGATGGCTGTGTAGAAATTAAGTGTCCCTACCCTAAGTATACTAAAGAACCCTATTCGATTTTCAGCCCGAAACGAAGCATGTACTTAATGCAAGTCTACATGCAGATGGAGGTGTTGGATGTGGACTGGTGTGATTTTATTTGTTATCTCGCGCCGAATGAAACGCACGAGCCGCAATACACGTTAGAGCGGGTTGAGCGCAAAGAAGACTTTCTGACTGAAAAGCTGTCTCGAAAGTATTTACCGCAACCTGAGAAAGGCACTATTTCGCGGCTTGATCTTTATCAAGCATGGCACAGGCACATTCAGTCTCAGCATGATCATGAAGACACTCGCCAAGAACATGTAAAAACGGTAGTTAAAGATGATTTTGAGACGATTACTACGGATGATGACCTAAACCACCTATCTCAAGTTCAAAGCCGAATTAACAACATTAAAAGCCGGATTATCGATGAGTTAGACGCTATCGATGTGCTATCCAAGACCTCTGAACAACTGAAAAAAATAATCGCGGAAAAATACGAAGGTTCAGTCAGTAATGGGTCAACGCTAATTAAGATTATTAACAAAACCCCGCCAATTGATTACCGACAAGCTTTTGAGTTTTTGGGTGGTGAAGAGGCAGTGTTAGAAAAAGACGAGCAGTTGGATTCGTTTCGGCGAACCACAGGCTCACGACAAATTTCAATTCAACATGGAGATATCCAATGAGTAACTTTGAAGTGCAAGCCGGAAATGGTCGGCTGTATAAATTAACCCCTGAAAAGAAGCAGAAAGAGTTAGACCGATTAAAAGTGTTGCGCGAAGACAAAGCTCAAGCATGGGCTACCGATGACAAGGCTCATGACTACGATGGCTTTTTGCAGATCGGTCAGAACTTTATCAACTGGTTGCAGGAAGGCTTGAACCAATCAGGCAATGATCTGATGCGAATGAACTGGAAAGGGAAAGTGGTTAAGACCGATAACGGTGCTGTGCTTCAAGTGAGAGATGCTTGGATTGGCAACGGCATGATGGATTTAAAGCAATTTACTGAGTCAGGCGCGAATGTGTCTAGCAGTCAAGCGCAGTCCAAGCCGCAAGCGCCGGTTGAAATGTTCGATGAAGAAGATGACCTCCCCTTTTAATAACCAACTAAAGGAAACGCAATGTCACTCAGAATTACACGAAGCGTGGATTCTATTTTGTACGGTGGTGAAGATTTAGATCCTGACAACCTTGAAGGCACGTTTGAGCATCGCCTTTGGGTTCGACGAGTCAGAGACCATCGAGGCAAGCAAGACGCGCTGGTAAATGTGACATCTAAAGAGGGGATTAGCGAGCATATTTTACTCGCTGGAGAGGAAGGGATCTGGTTAAAGGATGACACCAACGTGAACATGGTTGGCGTTCAACAGTACTGGATGAAATCAAAACCATATTGTGACGAGTGCGGACGCGGTGATGTTGTGCCTGAACGCATGGTTCCACAAGCACGATTGGCGGTCTCTGCACCGCGTAAATACCAACTAATACGCCATGATGCGAGGAAGAAAAAATGAGTGAGCCACAAACTTTAATTATTGATGGGCAGTCCTATGATGCTGAATCTGTTGATCAGCAATGTCGAGAGATGCTAGTTGCTGTCCAAACTGGAAATCAGGCAGTTGCCCTAGCCTCTGCCCTGATAGAGGTTGCCAAAGTTGGCATTGATTCCACCTTCTCCAATGCGAAAAAGCTGTTACCAGAACCGCTTGCTGTTGAGGGTGAGGTTGAAGACGAGGAACCAACACACTAAATCCCCTAAGCCAAGGCGAACTCCTCAGCGCCTAGATAGCTGGACTAGCTCACCAGTGGCGGCAACGAGCTACTTATTTATACAGCTACAAGGATATGTATTATGTTAAACACAATTAAAAAAATAATTGCCAAAGAAACGTCTTTTGAAATCCCTTGGTCTACGACCCTTCAAACCATCGATGGTGAGCGCGTCTGTCTGGTATCAAATGTTCAAGCCAGTGATGATTACCCGATTGTTTGTTTGATTGACTACGGCACTGAAGTGGGCTGTGACAGCTACACACTTGAGGGTGAATATGATGTAGGCGTTGCCTCTGGCAATAATTTGATGCCGATCCCAAAATAACCCCCCCTGCCGAGAAGCGATTTTTTGCGCTATACTAAAAGGGCTTCTGGGTAGAAAGTCAGACATGGAGAATGATTATGACTTTTGAAGAAGCAGTAAAAGAGTATTTGAGCGAACCCTGTAAGAGCGGCAACCCCAAAAACGAGGTTGCAGTTGGGTGTTTGAGATGGATGGCAAGAAAAGTGCCTTCGGGGTTGAGAAACCCTGAGACAGGAAAGGTGCAACGATACACGAAGAAGAGCGCGTTAAAGCACCCTGAGTTCAAAGTATTATTTGATTCAACCTCAGGGCGTTTTGCGGGTCGGCAGATGGCATCGATCAGGAAGATAGATGTTACTAATATGAGAAAGTCCCTGCTTAATGATAAGGGGTTATCTGCTGATGGGGTGAACAATTACCTCAAATATCTTCGTGCCGCGATACATTATGCGGAGGAGGAGCTTGAGATTGAGTTTGATCTTAAGCCCAAGATCAAGGCGCTCAAAGGTAAGATTAGGCAACGGTATTTCTCACCGGCTGAAGCAAGGGCATTTATGAAGTATTTAGACCCTCTTCGTGCTGATATGGTTGAAATCGCGTTACACATTGGACAGCGCAATGCCAACATTCGGCTGATGCGTTGGGACTGGCTGGATAAGCGTCACGAGGTTCTGTCCATTCCCGCGAGTGAGACCAAGACTGGCGAGCCGCTAGAGTGCTATCTTAATGCCGATGCAAGAAAGGTGATTAGTCGGCGTTGGGAGTTGTGTTGTGAGATGGCGGCAAAGCATCCGTTGCAGTGCAAGTTGGACTATGTTTTTACCCAGTCTACGCCGCAACATTTAGGGAAGCCGATGGCGAAGGGATCGATGTGCAGGGGTCGTTGGAAAACGGCGTTAGCCAAGGCGGGATTGCCCAGCGATGTGGTGTTTCATTCTTGCCGTCACACCTTTGCTAGTTGGCTGTTAAGTGAGGGAACACTGCCGAAGGAGTTAATGGATGTCGGTGGTTGGAAATCGGTGGCGAGCATGGATGGCTACATGCATTTAGTTCGCGGACGCAAACAAGAGGTATCTGCGCGAATTGAGGGCAGGTTGTTGCGGTAAGATCAGGTGCATTACACTGATTAAAACCGCGAGTGTTAAAATGAAAAAAGCCAAGTTCACTTACACGTTAGTGTAATAGACTTGGCAAAACCCATAACTTGTTGATTTATATAGGAAAAAAGGGTTTGGTCGGGACGGCAGGATT
>DNBN01000194.1:5455-12462 GCA_003491845.1 Porticoccaceae bacterium
TGGTCGGGACGGCAGGATTTGAACCTGCGACCACTACACCCCCAGTGTTATGATATTCGTTTCCTTATAAATCAATGACTTACGAAACTTTCTGCCCAGAAGTTGTTTCGCAAGTGCATTACACTGAAGGTAATTTATGAAGAAATTAAAGGAAAAAATCAAAGAAACTAACAAGCTAGCTGATGATTTAATTAAAGATGCTAAGACATCAAATTCATCGCTTTATGAGTGGCTAGAAATTGACTTTAAAACAGTGCCTTTAAAGAACGGTCACTGCCTTCTTATCCTACTTGGTTGCATCCTGCTGTACATCCTATAGATGCATAACTGAGATAACCTTTTATCATTACTCAAGACGCTAAACGAGCAGTATAATAGCGCCTCTTTCGTTAACCCCCCCATTATTTCTAAAGGCTTTGATATGGTCGTTGTGTGTATTTGTGTCGTTTTTGGACTGCTCTGTGTAGCTAAACAAGATTTACTTTAAGGGGTTACTGAGGTAATCCAGCCCCTGCCATAACTCTTCAACTTCTCTTTTCAAAGAAGATAACTTTCCGTTCACATCTCCGATTGATTTTGTAATCACTTCAGCTTGAGCGACAGTACCTTTCATGGCCTCGATATCCTTTTCCAGATCGTTGACATTGTCATCAATTAACAGCAACTTATCTTGCTGGTCGATGATCGTTTGTAGGTTCACTCCTAGCGTTGCTAGTTTACCTTGTAACTGCGATACATCGTTATCTGATAGTTCTTGTTTAATTAAATCAATTTCGCTCAGAAGTGCTTGCTTGTCGGTTAAAATGCGTTCCTCTAAAGGCGTAATGTCTGGAATTGATCTTGATTCCACGGACTCTAATCGACTATAAAGGCTACTGGCTGTCCACACACCGCCTCCTAGTGTTGTTGCAAGGCTAAACAAAATGGCAATATAAACACCCTTAAATGATGTGCCTCCAATCTTTAATTCAGTCTCTTCTAGGCTCACGTTTCATCACCTTCATCACAATCAACTTGATACATAAAGCAATTAAATCCTAAAGCCGTTGGGCCAGTGTTGTAGAACAAACTTTCGTAACCAGTGTTAAGAATGTCAGTTTCGGAGGCGTAAATATCTAAACCGAAATCACCCTGCCCATTTAGGTAAATACTGCTGACTGTCTCGCTTGAAGCCCACGCTAATTCAACAGCTTGGTTAGAGGCGCTGTAACTAAGCGCGTTATCTTCTACGCGAGTGTTGTTGTCCATTGCACCCTGATCTAAAAATGCTACAGCTTCTGGATTCCCTGCTACAGCCAAGAAAGCACCAGCGGCATTGGCGTGGTTCTCAATATCGTCAAGGCTTTGGTTGTAGGTATCAGCATCCTCTTGAGAAACTGACATATCATTCTGGGCTATATAATTTTGGACTTCTGCTTGGTCATCTGGAGTCTCAGCGGTTTCTGCTCTTTCTGCTACTTCCTGTACCTCCAGCATACCCACAACGACAGCAGTAAAATCTCCGATAGCATCTTCCATTGCGTCGAGTTCGCTTTGTGCTTGCTCGTTCAGATAATCTTCGGCTGAACCGTATGGCAAATAATTAACCATTCCAGATAAAGCGGAGTTGTAAGCAGTGACTTGTTCGTCAGAAATGTAATAGTTTCCTGACAGTTGACCGCTTGAAATACCCATGCCTGTTTGAGATGCGTGGTGTGCGCCACCAACAAACATAATCCCCTTATCTATCTGATCAACGATTGCGCTAGAGGTTTCTATTAAAGTGTCAAGTTCACTTGATACTACTGCGGAATTTGTCAGAAACAGACCCGCTATCATCGCCATCTTGTACTTGCTCTTCATTTTCGTCTGCCCCTATTTGTAATATTGAGTTGTACCACTTCTGTGTGTCGTTATACCTTGGCGTTGGTGGCTTTTTAGACCAAGTCGCTGAAACCCTCATTCTGACTTCACCATAGTCAGGGATGTGAAGTTCAGGGTTCATTTTCATCATCTGAAACGCTCTACGGCCCACGATCAAACGACCACCAGACAGTAAGGGACAAGGTGTGGCTGACATAAAAAGACTTCTCCAGACCTTGTTGTCTTCGCACATTCTTGCTATCGCCGCAACCTTCATCCCTAAATCACTAAGTACCTTGGCATCCCGCCTACGGTTGCAGTCAGAATCCTTTTCATACGACCCATTTGTGTAACCAACCAACCCTGTTTGAATGGATGTCCCACTTCCTTGCAAGCACGTTTCCATTCCGTTTGACATGTAAGAGGGGGCAATTGCACTCCCTACTGGCATATCAGAAGATGACCCTGCTCCGTTATAAGTATTGCTTACTGACTCATCTTTGCTGTTGTTATTACTGCTTACTGTTGATCCAACAGTGTTTGTATTGAGAGACCCATCCTGAACATTATCGGAGTTTGTATCACCCATAGGTTCTGTTTCTTGACCTGTACAAACAGAGCAAACAGCAAACAATAAGAAACCTTTTATGAGCATCTTCATCTTAGTTGTTAGCTTTCTTTTCGGCCTTTCTGTAAGCCTTGTTGAAAAGGTCAAATAAAAGGGCTTCACCATCTTCTATTTCTTTTAATTTCGCTTTGTACTGCTCATCCTTTTTAAGGACGCCTATTGAATTAAGCTTCTCTAGCCTCTTCCGCATTTTAGAAAGATCACCCATTGTCCTATTGGCCTGTTTATATAAGTTGCTCCTGTTTAAAAGAGTTACATCTCCTTTAGAGTCACGAACAAACACACTAAGCAATGGAAGTGTCTCGCCTTGCTGTAGCTCAAAAAACGGCTTGTATTTTTTTAACAGCGCAGGAATATCTTCAGGGAGCGCTTCTTTAAATCTAGCCTCAATTTTTCTTACATCTTCATAATTGTCGTAGTACTTAAACCGATCGATGTAAGGAGATGTTTCTTTAAAGAAAGTACCGATAATTGGTTTTTTCCTGTTAGGAACCTTTTCGCCAGACTTAACTTTACCTGCCGCATCAAGAGACTGAGTTCCAAATCGCCCTAAACCGCCAGTTAGATAGTTAAAGATGTACTGCATTCGGTCAGGGCTTAATGCAATATGCCCTTTCTCAAATTCATCGCCTCCAGTAGCTTCGTTCAAGAACCTTGTTGTATCTTTAAAAATTTGGTCTGTGTTGCGCTTTGCAAGACTTGACGGCGATCTTTCTACAAATAATGGATTTTGCTCGACAGCAATCTCACTACCAAAGTAATCCTTGTTGACCATCAAGTCCAAAATAACCTCAAAAACATCAGGCGCAAAACCTCTAGACTTCTCTAAAAGGTTATCTCCTGCCGAAGGTGCTATTGGAACAAAGTTTAAGAAAATATTATCTATAAGATGCCACGCAGTATCTTCAACAGTTGCCACGCCAGATTGTATCTCAGCAATAAACCTACCAATATTTGTGAAGAAGTTATATCCATAAGGCGCGGGGACAGCAAGCCCTTCATCTTGTCCGTACATAAATAACAAAGCCCTGTTTTTAGCATGCTCAGGAATGTCTTCGTACTTTGACCGGCCATCATCATCTTCTTCTGCCGTTCCAATATTTGCCATAGAGATAAAGTAGCTAACCATCACCATTGCGCCAGCCACTACCTGAGCGCTAGTTATTGTCTTGTCACTATTTCGGCTACTGAGCGCTTGCATGATATTTACATTGCCCTGAACTGCCGCGTTAAAGAATAAGTAGAGGGCATTCACGAAACCCGTATCCTCGCCCTTACGGTTAAAGTTAACGGTAAGATCTTTGGCTAAAGTGGCCGCGTCTTCTCTAGGTGCCCCAAGCTTTCGAGCTTCAACATAAGCTGATAATCGAGCCGCATTCTCAGCGGTAGTGTTAAAGTCCTCAACAAGCTTGCCAATCGCCCTTAATGCTTTTCGAGGCGTTCCTTTCTTTAGTTGTCGATTAAGTTCCCGCAACTGCTCGTCAGTGTCTTTCATTAACATCAAGCCAGTTGAAGCTCCGTCATCATGAAACTCTTTTGTATACTGGTCTAGGGCATTCCCTTCTCGGACTGGCTTCTCTCTATAGTGCCGCCATAAAGATCGCATGGCTGGCACATAGGTCTTAGCCATTCCTTTCATTGGATTTTTACCGCTGGTACGACTACCCTTCTTATCCATTTCGGATAAGCCATACATGAGTCCCGTTGCAATATCTCGGATAGGGTTAACTAAACCCCATGCAGGGTTATAGTTAATAAGCATGTTGCGACGGAAATTCTGGAACCGTGTGAGAAAGTTAAGTACTTTTGATATGTCGTCATTACCACGATCAAGCATTGGTACGCTCATATTCTGTAGGGAATGGTTCAGCGTGTCGCTATGGAACTCAATCCAGAAAGTCTGCCCTCCCTTCTTAACGCTAACGTACCTTGGTTCTCCGTTAGTTGTTCTTGTGGCACCAGACATGGACTCTACGTCCATCATTCTAGGGTTATCTTGAAACTCATCGCCCCTAACGGGTGGTCTGAATTTGTTGTTATAAATGGTATAGGCTTTTGTGATTACTGGCCCACTCTCCATCTGGGTCTCTACCGAGCTATTACCTAACTCCCCTAGCAAGTCTAATAAGGTTTGGGCGGTTTCATTCTTTCTTGCGCGAATTATTTTTCTCTGCACATCTTCAATTGCTGTAAGCAGGGGGTTAACAGGCAACGTCGATCTACCTTTAGCCTTCATGCTCTCACTTCCAACAATAGAAAATCCTTTCGACTTGGTTCCTTCAGAGATCTTTGAACCATTATCCTCAGCGGCAAAGCCCTTTAAAGGAACATAGAACTTAAATTTTGCTTCCCATGAACCTTTAGATACTTCATCTAACAACCCAGCCTCTACCATTCTGTCTCGCTGATACTGAAGCATCTCGTACACCTTGGAGGCTATCTCCTCCATAGCATCCTTAGTGCCTTCCCTCTCAGCAGTATTTAATACACTCTGAGCTTCAGCGTTGGTCATTCCTGACCCTGTATCTTCAAACATTAGTGGCGTTGACTTATAGTTTTCCAGACTTAGTCTTGCAGTTTCTAGCGCAACAGTGTGATCAACATCAGTATCGGCAAGAAGCTTTTCGATGGTTTTCTCTTCGCGGGCAATATTTGCATCGCGTCTTGTCCGCTCTTTATCAGCAATGTCAGCATTACGTTCTGGAGCATGCTTTGCTAACAGATATAAGCCTATTGATTCGGGGTCAATTTGAGAGCTTTGAATTAACTCGCCTATTGGATCTACATAGTTCTTATGGAATGCTTTAATGTCTTCCTGAACTCTGCCATGGGATAAGTTTTCTTGATCCCGTGGAGATAAGTTTGCTGGTAGTCTCCCGACATCAAGGTACTCTGCGGCCTGATCTTCAAAATCTTTTTGATCATCATAGCGATCAGCTAGCTTTCGTACCGTGCTGTTACGAGACTTTTTAAATCTGCTTTTAAGATCTTTTCGGGAGTCCAGATCATCTCTGGCTGAAAATTGGAAGGTGGACGGAGAGCCGTCAGCAAGAGTCTTGCCTTTTATAAGTGATATTTCTTCTGGAGGTGCGTCTATCTCAGACTGCGAATCTTCCTGCCGATTTTGTCTGCTATTAGCTGGATTTGTGTTGGAGACATCTGCGCCATCTGCTGATTCCAGTCTTCCTGCTCCTGACTGCTGTGCAGATCCGATTGATCCAGATAAGTCCTGTCCTCGCTGTCCACGCGCTTCTGTGATTTTTTTGAATTCTGTTTCATAATCTGTCGGCTCCGATTTCTTATTGCCTACGCCTAGCATCTTGTACAGGTTTTTTTCTGGATACCAAACTATTGCCTGTAAGGCACCCATGTTAACACTATTTAGCCCTGAGGTCTCGTTCACTTTAGTCAGCGCTCTGATCATAACCTCACGGATAAACTCTCTTTCCTTACCGTTCTGGGGGGCTTGCTTCTCTCCTTGCGAATTTTTTAAATTGTTTGACGCTTTATTTATAGCGCTCTTTAACTTAAACCCACCGTTAGCGTAAGAAGCCTGAACCTTTGTTGCATACGCTACAAGATATTGGTCATCTTTTTTAAGCTGTACGCGGCTAATCCCATCCTCTTTAAGCTTTTTCCTAAAATCATCGCCTAGCGCAACCTCCCTAAACTTATCTACCTGTGCTGGTAGTTTTCGGTCAGCCTCCGCCATTAATGTCCCAGTAAGCCGACCATAAGTTCGCATGAACCATCGATCCATGGTTAAAGGATCAAAATTGCCATTTAAGTTCTGATAGAATCCGCCGCCAATCTTCGGCCCAAGAATTGCAGATCCTTTTAGCTTAGTACCCATAAGCTCACCAGAAACAGTAAGCCCAAAGTCATCAATTAGTTCTTTTACAGTAACATCCATATCCATAAACTTTCTTACAGAATCGACACCTTGAGACTTAATTAGCCTATTTAAAAGACTAAAAGATTTTTCCATTGCCTGAGATTCTTTGCCTACACCAAAATTAGGAAAGATCTTTGTTTCTCTGTATTTTTGATAAATCTCAAAGGTATTAATAGAGTTTTCCGGAACCGATGCGCCATTAGATGTAACTGCCATAATTGCTGTAAAAGCAAACTTCGCATTAGGATCAGTAGAAAGTTCAGGGAATGTTTCAGATGCAATCCGCATGGCATTGGCAACTTTTTCTTGATACCACTCTCCGGCGTTACCATCGGTTCTCATGGCCTCAACAGCTTCATGGGCAATTAAGTCAGAAATTGTCTCAAGAGTCGCTTCATCTTGATTACTAAATATCTCGCCATCATTCGCTTTCTTGACTCTCTCATCAAATGCTCTAGCCAGATCAACAACAACGGCAGAGCCATTGCGTCCTGTTGCAACGATGTCCATGGATTCATCACCATACAGAATAGCTGACGCTGTAATTTCTTGCGCGGTAGGTGATAAATTTTCTCTCTTGATAAACGAAAGATCATCTTCAATATCTAGCTGACTTACCTCTTGATTTAAACGAGCCTCTTC
>DNBN01000105.1 GCA_003491845.1 Porticoccaceae bacterium
TTATTTTTTTGAATTAGGAAAACATATCATTTCAAATTAAGGTAACTCAAAAGACAGCACCGTTGTACTGCGATTTCCGAAATCCCGGCGATCCAGATCGACAAAGGTAGCCAGCTCCTTAAACCCTGCTTTTCTCATCATTCTAGCCGAACCAATATTTTCTGAATGACGATCAACTAACAGTATCTCCGCGTCGAAATCACGCGCGCGCCGAATCACGTCCCTCAGCAAACTTGTGCCAATACCGCGCCCGTTGTGATCCTTATGGACGACTACCTCGGCAATATAGATGGCCGGCTCAGTCTGGCTAAATTTCAAATAGTGATTCGGCAGCGCTTGGGGGTGATAAAAAATTGCCAATCCCAGAGGCTGTTTTTCGCTGTAGGCAATCAAAGCTGACGCCTCTCCTGCGGCGATTAGTGCAAACTCTCTATCGACACCATCCACAGGTAAGTGATTCCAAGCATTAGCCCCATGATGAAAAAGAAAAGCTTTTAATTCATCCAGTTCATTTAAATTTGCCAGGCGGTAATTTGTCATATTTTAAATTTATTCCTATATAGGTCCCTAAGAATCAGACTAATTCCAGCAGCACCAAGACAATAGTCAGTCTCCGACATTATTATTTTTGATAATGCTGCAGCAACTACAGCACAAGTGCCAAGATTCCACTAAATGACAATTAAGCCATGGGGCGTTAAGCGTCTAGGCGACGCGTTCCTGGCGACATTCATAGGAACCCATTTCAAATTCTCGACAGATCAGGGGGCGGTTTTCATAAATGGAACACATAAAGGTATCGCGATCGATCGCTGAACACCAACCGTCATCTAAACGCAGCATAGTCTCTGCGCCCCATTGATCCACTGAGATATGTTCAGCTGGCACACCGGTATCTGTCATGATCATCACTTCTAAGCGACAGCAGCTAGCCTGACAGGTAGAGCAGCTGACGTCGAAATCCAATAGGTTTGTAACACTAATAGTCATTTGATTTACCCATAGATAGGCTGCGGATTCTACTCAGTTCACTCTGTTTGAAATGGATTTAGGTACGGCTAATCTTATACCCTTTACACTGCTTATTTCTGCCAACTCAAGTATCTTCAATACTTCCACGGCCTCTTCAGGGTTGACTGGGTTACCCGCTCCTAACGCTAGTGCGGCGCTAATCTCAGCATAATATTGTTGGTAGCAACCCTGCTCGGTTTCAATCAGCTCAGTCGAAGATTCAGTATAGAAACGCCCATAATTGTCGGCATCTTCCGCGCCATAGCAGGGGTCATTTGGGGTAACGCCAGACGTTAACTGCTGTTCTTGAGGATCAAGTCCGTATTTCACAAAACTTCCGCCTGTCCCTTCAAGTCGGAACCGCACGTTGGGAGCCGCCGAAAACGAGCTGGCATGAAGCACCACTTCAAGATCGTTGTAGTGCAGTAGAACATGAAAATAATCCGTGGTTTTCGAACCCTTTCGCAGGGTCAGGCACCTTGCGGTAAGGGCTTCTGGCAGACCAAATAGGCTAATGGCTTGGTCAACTAAGTGAGAACCCAAATCGAACCAAACTCCGGATCCTTGGCCCGGCTGTTCCCGCCATCGCTGTCGTACTCTGGGGCGAAACCGATCAAAGTGCGATTCAAAAAAACGCACATCGCCAACCAGGTTATTGTCGAGTAACTTTTTGATCGTAAGAAAGTCGCCATCCCAACGCCGATTGTGGAACACAGATAGAAGCAGAGAGCGCTCCCGAGCAATCGTCGTTAGCTCCTGGGCCTCTGTGCTTGTGGTTACCATGGGCTTTTCCACAACAACATTTATCCCGCATTCTAAGCATTGTTTAGCAATCGGGTAATGAGCATCGTTGGGAGCGGTAATGACTACTAAATCTACCGCTGCACTGGCAATCAGCTTCTCTGCGGTATCAAAAACTAAAACCTGTGGATAGTGTCTTTCCGGCAGGTCTTTCTGAGAGCTACTTATTGCAGCTAATTCAAAGGAATCCGAGGCATTGATTAGGGGGATATGAAATGTTTGAGCCGAATAACCGTACCCTATTACCGCCACCTTAATCATGTCATTTTATCTCTAGGTTTATTTCTTTCTGTAACGCTTTTCCATGCCATCAAGAAAATTCCGCAGTACCTGATCAAGGCACTCTCGATAATTTTTAAAGTCCGGACGACGAAATAGGGCACTTAACTCATGCTTGCTCATAATGAATTCATTGAGCTTAAGTATCTCAAGTAAATCATCTGCCTGTAAGTTCAGGGCGATTTTTAACTTACGCAGTACACTATTATTGTTAAGGAAGTGTTCAGGCTCAGGCGTACCCTTTTCGGTGGGGCCTCTATTTTTAATAATCAGGCCATTGAGAAAGCGGGCAAGATTTATGTCCTCACAGAGCACGAAATCAGGCTCTCCTTCCCGCGCCAACCAAGTGGCCAGTTCGGCTTTACTGCCTTCATAGCCGCCGAGTTTAAAGATGGCAATCATCAGCGGGTCACTGTAATCAAAAATGTAGCGTACGCGGCGCAAGATATCGTTATTGTTGATAACTACTCTCCCTCTGCTGCGGGAATTTCTTCGCCGCCCATGGCTTTGGCATTGATCTCCACATAGAGAATCGTAATTCCCTTGGCAACAAACTCATCGATGTTCTTGTTTAGGGAAGGCAGATGCACTTCAATAGCAGTCTCTTCAGACTTACCAAATTTGCAATCAAAGCCCCAATACTTAGCCCCAGAGGGAAGACTCTTAGCGCGTTCTTTTTTCAGAAATTTACGTATATCGTGCTTTACCGAATCGACGACACGAGGCACTTTGATTTTAGGGTGTTCTAACTTAAAGGTCTTTTTCATGAGGATCCTACTGGGGTGGACAGCCGCGGTATGCGGGATAGTTTCTTATGGCGGGGAGTGTAGTGGTATTAGGTGAATTCCGCTATGAATTAAAGTTAGTCCGGTGCTTTGTTATTAGTACTAATTCTAGGTCACCCTGAGCCTCAGGGTACATTTTGGAATTTTA
>DNBN01000208.1:0-10663 GCA_003491845.1 Porticoccaceae bacterium
ACTTTCCGTAACCCTAGGACAATAAAATTTTAGCCCCCGGTAAGCTGTTTTTCCTTTATCTCATCGAGGGTTTTACAGTCTACACAGAGGTCTGCAGTTGGGCGAGCCTCAAGTCTGCGAATTCCAATTTCAATACCACATTGATCACAGAATCCATAGTCGTCTTCTTCTACTCTAATTAATGTTTTATCAATCTTTTTAATTAGCTTTCTTTCTCGATCTCGAGTGCGCAGTTCTAAGCTAAACTCTTCTTCTTGCGTAGCACGATCAGCAGGGTCAGGAAAATTCGCCGCCTCATCTTTCATATGGGTTACGGTCCGATCCACTTCTTCCATGAGTTCGAGTCGCCATGCTTTGAGAATCCGTTTGAAGTGTTCGCGCTGATTATCATTCATGAACTCTTCATCTTTCTGCTCTACATAGGGATTTAATCCATGCAACGTTACTGAGCTAGTTGGCATTGGAGCTTTCTTTTTAGACGATGAAGTTGTAGGTTTCGATGTACCGTTTTGTGTAGCCATTAATAAAATCCACTGAAAATGTTGGTCAAAAAATTTGACCCTGTCTTATAGAGATTTTTCATGCATTTATCAAGTAATATTTTGTTATAGAGCATCTATTTTATAACTAATCACTTATATTACTGTGATAATAGCAGTCCCTTGTTACACTACACTTAAGTCAGAGTGGGTCTCTGGATTAATACACACGCGTTTTTAGGTTCTAAAATATGCACAACAACCCAGTATTGTATCAGGCAACTTTTATCCGTCGGTACAAGCGATTTTTCGCGGATGTTGTTAATAGCAATGGCGAACTAATCACTGTACATTGCCCAAATACAGGGTCGATGCGGAATTGCCAAATTGAAAATTCTCCTTGTTGGTACTCCTTATCGGACAACCCAAAGCGTAAATTAGTTGGAACCTTGGAAATCGTAACTACTTCTCATGGTCGTTTAGCGGGGATCAATACTCTAAGGGCAAATAGAATAACAGCTGATGCGTTGAGATGTAAAAAAATAGACCGATTCGCACCGTATGATGAAGTCTTTTCAGAGGTGGCTTATGGAAAGGAAAAAAGTCGTATAGATTTCCTGCTAAAGGATTCAGCTAAATCTTTACCAGACTGCTACATTGAAGTTAAAAATGTAACATTGGATGTGGGTGATGGAATTGCTGAGTTTCCTGATTCACCAACCAGTCGCGGGGTTAAGCACCTTCGTGAGCTGATCACTATGTCAAAAGCTGGTTATCGTGCGGTCCTTTTATTTTGTGTTCAATTGAATGATATTAATTGCGTTAAAGTAGCAGGATATATAGATCCGGAATATCAAAAAATGATCACCTTAGCTACTCAAAATGGCGTTGAGATTATTGCCTGGCAAGCGCAGTTTGATGGCCAAGGAATATATTTAAATCGAGCCATCGAGTTTTCTCATTAGAGATCACATGCTTTAGATAGGTGACCTATAATTTTGCAAATAAACGTTCAATTGCCAGTTATAGTTTTAAATGTACATTGTCGGTGAGTAGTAATGTCTACAGAATTGTTGGTTGTAAGTGATAAATACAAGGAAAGGTATGTCAGATATTGTTCAAAATAAGGTTTGGAATAAGCTTTTAAAAGAAGTTCAGCTGTTGATGTTATCTGAACCGTTGATGGCACCGTTTTTGGAGAAATCGATTCTCAAGCACGCCTCATTTCAAAGCTCGCTTGGGCAAATTTTATTACAACAGCTTGTCTTAACAGACCTTTCTGAACAGGCAGCTAATAAAATCATTTGCGAGCCGCTGTATTTAGATCACCGAATCAGTCAATGTGCTGCGGCAGACTTAGTTGCTAGTTATGAGCGAGATGCGGCATGTGATACTTATCTATCAGCGTTACTTTACTTTAAAGGTTTCCAGGCTCTGCAGCTGTATCGAATAGCTAATTGGTATTGGTGCGAAGCCAGGTATCAAGTGGCCTATTACTTGCAATCTCAAATGAGTCAAGTATTTGACGTAGATATTCACCCCGGTGCCAGTATTGGTGAAGGTATTATGCTTGATCATGCCACTGGTCTGGTAGTTAGTGAAACAGCATCAGTAGGCAACAATGTTTCTATCTTACACTCAGTGACACTCAGCGGTAACGGCTGTACATTAGACCAACGCTACCCGATCATAAATGATGGTGTTTTGATTTCTGCGGGTGCCAAAGTTATTGGTAACGTAGTGGTAAAAGAAGGAAGTAAAATTGGTGCTGGTAGTTTGGTTATTGACTCCGTGCCTGCTCATGCGACGGTTGTAGGGGTGCCCGCCCGTGTCGTTGGGCGGCCCTCTGAAGGCATGCCAGCGTTAAATATGAACCAGAATTTGGACTGTTAATGAGGTTAATTATCAAAGTTGCTATCAGTAGGGTTTTTCTATGCGCTGGTCTGCATCATGATTTTCAAGAGCGTCAATCAAAGACAGACTGAGGCCAAATGGACGATTTGCTTTTCCAACAACATCTGTCGTTGCTCTGAGAATCCTTCAAATAAATAATGGTTTTCTGTCAATTTACTAAACTTAGCAATAGATCTTAGTTGTTCGATATCATACTCCACAATAGATACTGCTATCAGACCTCTCTCAAGGGTGGCTGACAGGCCGAGAGACTCTTGTTTTAAACTATATATTCGCTCATGGTATCTAAAGATGGGTAGACTAGGGACGTGTCCATTGCAGAGTGTCCAATTTATGGCTAACTCTATGCCTAATTTTGAAGACAGCCTTTCTAGTAATTGCTGGAGAGAATAAACGGCCATTAAGCAAACCAAAATATGCTGTTTGGAGTGCTCGGTGGAACGGATATAAAAACTAAAGCTATCATTGCTGCCCTCAAGCCGCCGACCACCATACAATTCAATAGTTCTGTCAATACACAAATCTATATTTTCCAAGACTCGTTCAAGGTTCTCATGATTTAGTTGTCTATCTAAATTTGGCCTATTCTGTATTTTGGCAGTAACGACCGAGCAATAGTGACCTTCACCTGAGCTACTATCTGATTCTCGCGTACTTGATAGAAGAGGTTGAATTCTATTTTCTAAAGCGAGCATTTCATCAGCCATGGGTTCGTGTGTACCTGGCAGACGGCTAGTGAGCGTGCGCAGTCGTCGTGTTAACCCCTCAGCAGTTATATAGGCCATATAAGTAGTGGCAATGGAAAAAACTAACCAAAAAATACCCCAAAGAATAAAAACCTGCGAATACAGATTACGGATAGGTTGACTATCCATTGAAATTTTGAGGGTGCCGGCTAAGGAGTGATCCACAAAAATGTCGTATTTGAAGGTTTCTAGAACTTCTTTAGAGAGTTGAGGTTGCGCACTTTGGGCAATTAGTACATTTTCAACATCAAATAAACTAGCGCTTTGGATAGCTAAATCCTTGGTAGCATTTCTAAGAGCGAATTGAACACCAACAATATCATTAGTCATAAGAGGTGCCCTGATAAGCTCTGAAAGCTGATTGAGTGTTACTTCACTCTTGTCTTTGACTCTATTTTCAGCTAGCTGGGCGGTTTGACTTGCTATAATAATCCAACTTATAAAACCAAACGATAGTAGAGCAGAGGCAACTATCATCGCTAATTTCACACTCGTTGTGAATTGATGTTGCATCGTGGACTCTTAGTAAATTTATTTATCAAACAACTATTCTATCCTATTCTATCAGCCGTATATAATAGGTTAACAAACTAAATAGGAAATATTGCGTGTCAAAAGTGCTGTTAATGAATGTGTTTGGTAAAAATCAACCAGGCATCACAGATACCGTTGTAGATGCGTTATCAAAATTAGATGTTAAATTAAT
The DNA here is from genome assembly GCA_003491845.1 of Porticoccaceae bacterium. Classification (GTDB taxonomy): domain Bacteria; phylum Pseudomonadota; class Gammaproteobacteria; order Pseudomonadales; family Porticoccaceae; genus HTCC2207. The sequence continues at coordinate 3,846 of DNBN01000208.1, forward strand.
TGATATCAATCAGAGTGTGCTCCATGGTCGTGTAACTATAAGTATACTTATTTTAGTCTCTCGATTGAGTGATTCTGATCCACTGCGATCTCAAATGTTGACTGTTTTAGAAAATTTGGATGTGCAGCTGGGTTTTACAGTGGTGCCAGATGAGTATTATCAAACATGGCTGGACCAACAACAGCGAACGCCCAGAAGCATAGTGACGCTGATGGCTAGTGAACTGACGATGCTTGATTTAGCCGCAGTTAATACGATTATTGCAAAGCAGGGACTTAATGTTGACAACATCCGTTATCTGTCGGAACCCGCAGCCATAGATGAAAGTCACTCTCAAAAGCTTAGAAGTATTGAACTCTCAACCTTGGGTAAGCCGAAAAGTAATGAAGTCATGAAGAGGGCGTTGCTAGGACTTGCAGAGTCCCATAAGATTGATGTTACTTATCAAGAAGAAAATATCTATCGACGCAACCGTCGGCTGGTGGTTTTTGATATGGATTCCACTCTAATTGACGCCGAAGTTATTGATGAATTAGCTATTGAGGCCGGTGTGGGAGATCAGGTAGCGGCCATAACTGAGGCGGCGATGCGCGGTGAAGTAGATTTTAAACAAAGTTTTACGCAGCGTTTGGCTTTGCTAAAAGGCTTAGATGCAGCAGTTCTTGAGACGGTTGCGCAACGTTTGCGTCTTAACAATGGAGCTAAATGTCTGGTTCAATCGCTTAAAAAATTGGGCTTCAAAACCGCAATTATCTCCGGAGGATTTGGATTTTTTGGACGTCACCTCCAAGCTATTTTGGGTATTGACGATGTGTACGCCAATGAATTGGACGTCGTTTCAGGAAAGGTCACCGGAAACGTTGTCGGTGAGATTATTGATGGTCAGCGCAAGGCTGAAATACTCAGAGAGATTGCCCACCAACAAGGGTTGTGTCTTGAGCAAGTTGTTGCTGTTGGAGATGGCGCAAATGACCTGCCCATGCTGGCTATTGCGGGATTGGGCGTTGCATATCATGCCAAGCCATTGGTTAAAGCTTCGGCAAAGCAGGCGCTCTCTAATGTAGGCCTGGATGGAGTGCTTTACTTACTTGGCTACACAGACAGAGAAATTAATCACTGAGATGTTAGCTTTTGCGCGCAAAAATAGGTTTCTGATGTAAATTTTAAAAACGCAATCAAACTTCGGTTATCATACCCACTTTTACTAATTTCGGACAAAGTAACATGGCCAACTACTCTACAAGTGAATTTCGTTCTGGACTCAAAGTCATGCTCGATGGAGACCCTTGTTCAATATTGGACAATGAGTTTGTAAAACCAGGCAAAGGGCAAGCATTTAATCGTGTGAAACTTCGCAATTTAAAAACGGCGCGGGTTTTAGAGAAAACATTTAAGTCAGGTGAGTCTCTGGAAGGTGCTGATGTAATGGATAAAGATATGCAATATCTTTACACCGACGGTGACTTTTGGTGTTTTATGGAGCCGGACACCTATGAGCAGCATCAGGCTACTGAGGCCGCTGTTGGTGATGCTTTGCAATGGCTTAGTGAGCAAGATATTTGCATTGTTACTTTATACAATGGGTCGCCGCTTTCTGTAACACCACCTAACCATGTGGAGTTAGAAATAGTAGAAACAGATCCTGGTCTGCGCGGTGATACGGCGCAGGGCGGCAGCAAACCGGCTAAGCTTGTGACTGGCGCCGTGGTAAAGGTACCATTGTTCCTTGATCACGGAGATGTGGTTAAGGTGGATACGCGTACCGGAGAATACCAAGGTCGGGTTAAGTAGGTCCAGTGTGGCTTATGAAATGAACACATGGCAACCTGGGGCTAGCAGGCAGGCGCTTTTGCGGCGTGCTTGTCTCTTGAATCGTTTAAGAGGTTTTTTTGCTGAGCGCTCAGTGCTCGAAGTGGACGTGCCGCTTCTTGGCAAATCGAGCATAACAGATGTAAATATAGACAGCATTGCAGTCACAATAGATACTGCCAAGGGTTACCTTCAAACATCCCCTGAATATTTCATGAAACGTCTGCTAGCCGATGGCAGTGGAGATATATATTATCTGGGCAAAGCGTTTAGAGATGGCGAAATTGGGACTAGACACAACCCTGAATTCACTATGTTGGAGTGGTATCGCTGTAACTGGGATGATCATCAATTAATGACTGAGGTCGCTGATTTGTTGAACATACTAATTACTGAGGAGCACTGTTCTCCAATGGCAGTAACTAAAATGTCCTATGGCCAGTGTTTTATGGATCAAATGGGATTCGACCCTCATGGTGCAGATATTGATCAGCTTCGAAGTGCAGCCGTTGAGCTTGGATCATCAAGTTGGTCAGATGAATCACGAACCAATTGTTTAGATCTTATTTTTAGCCTTCAAATTGAACCCAAACTTCCATCGGGCATCGTGATCATTCATGACTATCCAGAGTGTCAATGTGCTCTATCAAAAATTTCAAAAAATCATAAAGGACAACCTATTAGTCGTCGTTTTGAAGTGTTTATAGATGGGCTTGAAGTAGCCAATGGATATCTTGAACTGACCAACATTGATGAGCAGGTGAAGCGATTTGAAGATGACATACAACACAGAATACAATCGGGCAAGTCATTGAGAGCTATTGATCAAAAGTTTATAGATGCATTGCACTCGGGTTTGCCATCATGCGCCGGTGTTGCAGTGGGTTTGGATCGTGTATTGATGCGAGCTCTAGATATTACTGAGATAGATCAAGTATTAGCTTTTAGTTGGCACCGCACTTAGTTTTGTTATTGCATCGTCACTTGATCAGCCACTGGTTCATTTGTGTTGCTGCAAAGTCAGTTTCAAGAGTACCTATTTGGGTAGCCGGAACGCCAGCAACCACAGTGTGAGCATTGACATCTTTTAGTACGACACTGGCTGCGCTTACCATAGCTCCTTCACCAACTTCGATATTGCCAAGAACCGTTGCTCCTGGGCCTATAAGAGCACCTTTGCGAATTTTTGGGTGTCTATCCCCGCCATCTTTTCCTGTGCCACCAAGCGTGACTAATTGCATAATAGATACGGCATCTTCAATAACTGCTGTTTCTCCTACAACGAGTCCTGTGGCATGGTCGATCATAATCCCACAACCAATTTCTGCGGCGGGATGTATATCAACAGCAAAGCTAAGAGAAGTTCTATGCTGCAGAAGCAGTGCTAATGATGTCCTCCCCTCTAGCCAGAGCGCATGCGCTGCTCGATACGCCTGCAGCGACAAAAAACCTTTAAAGTACAACAAAACTGTACTGTGAAGAGTACAAGCAGAATCACGATCAACTGTCGCTTCTATATCTTTTGCCGCCTTGATAAGAAGATTTTTGTCGGCAAAAATGGGTCTTAAAACGTCACCAAGCATATCTTCTGTAGCTGCAGAGCTTGCAAGTTTACTGCAGAGTTGCGCACTCAGTGCAGCACCAAGATTTTGATGATTTAAAATACTTTTTGCAAAATAAGGCGCAAGCAGGGGCTCTGCTAGCGCTGCTACCTTGGCTTCTGCAACTATTTTTTGCCAGATTACTTCCAATGACGTTCTTCTACTGATTGATTAATTGCTATTCTCCTTGAACTTTATCCAATACGCCAGCCAGTTCTTGCCACTGCCCAAACATCGACATATTTTGCACCTGCTGTCTTGAGAATAGCAGCCATTGCATTGACTGTCGCTCCTGTGGTGACCACATCATCGATTATAGCTATTGTTTTGCCAGCAATAGCTGAGTGATGAGAGGTATTACTCAGGCAGGACTGGTGGTCTGGTATGTAAATAGAAAAAACATTTTTGATATTCCTCACGCGTTGTTTTTTACTACTCAAATGCTGAGGTGAGGAATATACAGTACGCCTGCATAGCTGATAATCAATCGTTTTATGATTAATGAATCTAGCAACATGTAAAGCAATGCTATCAGCTTGATTGAAACCCCTAATTATTTTGTTCCGCCAATGCATAGGTACAGGAATAATTATGTCAGGTAGAGGCTTTGTTTTATAAGAGAGTAAAATAAATTTCGCTAGTAACTGAGAAAGCTGCATCATCTCGGGGCTGAATAGATTTTTTTTAGAGGCATAAATAAGTTGTGTTACGGCGTCATTTCTATACTCAAAAGCAGCCAGGCAGCGCCGGAAATGAGGTGACGATTTTTGACATGCAGGACACAGTTTGTTGGATTTAAAATAGATGCCGCATTGCGGGCAGGATTGCTTAAGCCACGGTAAGTCATCAATGCAAAGGGCACATAGGCATATATTCGGATAAATAACAGACTCTTTACAAAGACAGCATGAGGCAGGAAAGAGTTGCGAGAGTGGCTGTGAGGCCTTTTTAGGTAGACCAGCGACCATTATAAACCTCCCTGTTTACATTGCTTTATGGACTAAATATTTTTTATCTAGCTAATACTTTGGGTTGGATCTGTCTCTTCCTCCAATATATCGTGAATCCCAGGGTTCATTTCAGTATTCTCCTCATTCTCTGATTCGACTAACCCATATTCTTCACTTAATACTCCACCAGGAACTTTAGGTGCGTAGTCTTTAGGTGCCTGAATATCTTCCATATTTACAAGAGGATTACCTTCGGCATCATGGAGAGATAAATTAGCACCTCCCGATTTTAGTAGTTGTCTACCTATTTCTGGGCTTGCCAGCCTTATTGCGCTACTGGCAAGATGCTCGTGAATTTGCTTATAGCTTTGGGTAATATTTGCTGTTAAGTGAGATACAGTAATAAAGTGTTCAGAAATTTCTTGCTGGTATAGTTTTAGTTGTTGATTGCTTTTGTCTAATTTGCCTTGAAGCTCAAGAGTATCTGAGGTTTTTTGATTTGTAGGGCGGAAAACCTTCAGAGCTACAATAGCCCCGGCGACAAAAGCGCAAACTGCCACTAGAAGTACCGATCCGCCAGACCAGCCAGCGATAGAAGGTGCTGTAGTGATTATTTCCGGTGCAATCGTGGCAACACTGGGCGCGGAAACAGGTATTGTTGATGTTAGTACTTCCACTTGGTTTACCTCTTGTTGGGTGTCCAGAAACGTTTTCCGCGGAGCTGCAAGAATTTTCCGATATTGTTTATATAAAAAAAGAAATCACTCTTCATTATACCGTAGATTTGAAATATTGTGTTGTCTAGGCGTTGTGGTTGAAAGAAATGATTTTGCTCGTTACAGTTCGCACCTAATCCATTCCTAAATGTCGCTACCATGCTTTCTCCTTACGACCGTTATCAGATTGATCTTCAACAGCCAGGATTTTCCGAAGATCCATCCCAAGCTGAGGCGGTCAAGCTCCTTGAAGAGTTATATCGGCAGATGTTGAAGCATCATCACGTTTTTACCCAAGGAAAATTTAAGAAAAGTATCAAAAAATTACTGCTCAGGCAGTCGCTATCAATTAAAGGCCTTTACTTGTGGGGAGGCGTAGGTCGAGGAAAAACTTATCTAATGGATAGTTTTTATGAAAGTCTACCTTTTGATAATAAAATGAGAGTACATTTTCATCGATTCATGCGCAGAGTGCATCAAGATCTAACATTGTTGAAAGGACAGTCAGATCCTCTACGGCAAGTGGCCACTCGGCTTGCTAATGAAACCTGCATTCTCTGTTTTGATGAATTCTTTGTCAGTGATATAGCTGATGCGATGATTTTGGCTACTTTATTTGAAGAGTTATTTGCGTTAAATGTTTGTTTGGTAGCCACCTCTAACATTATTCCAGATCAGCTCTATAAAAATGGCTTGCAGCGCGCTAGATTTTTGCCCGCCATCGATCTGATCAATCAGCACTGCAAAATAGTCAATATTGACGGAGGTATTGACTACCGGTTACGGACTCTAGAAAAAGCTGCTCTGTACTGTACGCCTCTTGATGACAAGGCCAATACAGAAATTGGAACCATTTTTGATAATCTAGTTCCGGTAGAGGGTGAAATAAAAGTTGCCGTTGATCTAGAAGTCGAAGGGCGTCTAATTCCTGTGGTCAAGCTATCAGAAGATATTGTCTGGTTTGATTTTTGCGCGATCTGCGAGGGTCCACGCAGTCAAAATGACTATATTGACATTGCGCGTGAATTTCATGCAGTTATTATTTCGAATGTTCCATCATTAGGTGCCACCAACGATGATGCAGCCAGACGGTTCATTAATCTTGTTGATGAGTTCTATGATCATAACGTAAAACTGGCTTTGTCCGCGGCCAAGCCCCTTAAAGACCTGTATTCTGGGGGTAATTTGTGTTTTGAGTTTGCGCGAACTCAAAGTCGACTTTTAGAGATGCAGAGCCATGAATATCTGGCGCGAGGGCACTGCCCTTGATCAGTTAAGTAAAAAAGTTACAAATTGCTGCAAACAGGCCTTGTATTAGGTCTCGCTGATCATTACAATTCGCACCCTTTTTGGGGATGTCCCAATGCCAGGTAGGAAATAATGAAAACATTTAGTGCAAAAGCAGAAACAGTAGAACGCGATTGGTTTGTGGTCGACGCTGATGGGAAAACCTTAGGTCGTCTTGCGACTGAAATCGCAACTCGATTGCGTGGAAAGCATAAACCTGAATTTACACCTCACGTAGACACCGGCGATTATATCGTTGTTGTAAATGCAGAAAAGATAGGTGTTACCGGTAACAAGGCCAAGGGAAAGATATATTATTCACACACAGGCTACCCTGGCGGAATCAAAGATATAACATTCGAAAAGCTGATTGACAAAGCGCCTGAGCGCGTAATTCAATCAGCAGTTAAAGGCATGTTGCCCCGCGGCCCACTGGGTCGAGAAATGTTTAGAAA
>DNBN01000208.1:10970-11191 GCA_003491845.1 Porticoccaceae bacterium
ATGGCAGATACTCAATTTTATGGCACTGGACGTCGAAAGACTTCAGCTGCCCGTGTTTTCATGACGTCGGGCAAGGGCGATATCAAAATTAATGATCGAAGCATTGATGTTTATTTTGGGCGGGAAGTCGCGCGAATGATCGTTAGGCAGCCTTTTGAGATTGTTGATATGGTTGAAAAGTTCGATCTAAATATCACTGTTGCTGGCGGCGGAAACTTTGG
>DNBN01000208.1:11434-11666 GCA_003491845.1 Porticoccaceae bacterium
GTTGCTGGCGGCGGAAACTTTGGCCAAGCTGGTGCTATTCGTCATGGTATAGCGAGAGCATTGGTCAGTTATGATGAGAATTTGCGATCTCCATTGCGAAAAGCGGGTTTTCTTACTCGGGATGCGCGTCAGGTGGAGCGGAAGAAAGTTGGCCTTCACAAGGCCCGTAAGCGTCCGCAATTCTCCAAGCGATAATATTATTAGTTGTGGAAAGCCCGACCCATTGGTCGGG
>DNBN01000208.1:11956-12474 GCA_003491845.1 Porticoccaceae bacterium
TTAGTCCGGCGTTGTATTGCGTAAAAAATCCAAATCCGTTACCATTGCGGCACAAAAATAAGTGTTACTTTTTTACGATTTGCAGTACTTTTTTACTTTTTCTACGCTATAAACAAAACCCTATATTGAGGATCCGCCATGAATGGTGAAGTGGTCAATGAGAGCCGACGGAAATTTTTGCTAGGTGCAACCTCGGTTGTCGGTGGTGCTGGTGTGGTGGGTGCTGCGGTGCCTTTTGTAGCCTCCTGGCAGCCAAGCGCCAAAGCTAAGGCAGCTGGGGCACCTGTCAAAGTCAATATCTCAAAACTTGAGCAAGGTGCCAGGCTCGTAGTCGAATGGCGTGGAAAGCCTGTCTATATTGTTAGGCGGACATCAGAAACATTGTCATTGATAGACGATATTGGCGATGATATTCTCAGAGATGTGGACTCCACAAGCGCTAAGCAACCAGCTTACGTCAATGGTTCGGCCCGAACTATTGACGGGAAAGAAGAATTCCTTATTCTTGTTGGTTTGTG
>DNBN01000208.1:12758-13110 GCA_003491845.1 Porticoccaceae bacterium
ACCCACTTGGGGTGTGCGCCGATTTATCGGCCAGATGTGGGCGCTTCTGACTTGGGCGGTGATTCTTGGATGGGTGGTTTCTTCTGTCCTTGTCATGGTTCTAAGTTCGACTTGTCTGGGCGAGTATTTGCAGGCGTTCCTGCACCCTCTAATCTTGAAATACCTCCTCACAACTATGAGTCTGATGATGTAATTGTTATTGGCATTGACTCGGAGATCTCCTAATTATGAATGAAAATAAAGGGTTTGCTGCCTGGCTAGATTCGAGAATGCCAACGCTGAAGATTTTGTGGAATGACCACATGGCGGAATATTACGCGCCAAAGAATTTCAATTTTTGGTATTACTTTGG
>DNBN01000103.1 GCA_003491845.1 Porticoccaceae bacterium
CAATTCCTGAAGTTACTCTTGTTAATGATTTACCAAAAATTGCTATAGCGGTAAATTCCTTTAATGAAGATGATGCCGATATTACAGAGGGTAAAACAGCCGCGACGTATACAACAGAAGATGAGGAAAATGACATACTGAGCGTCAGCTTTGTAAAAAATTCACCTCATTATAGTTTGGACACGGAAACTAATAGAGTTCTCCTTACACAGGCAGGGGCAGAAATTGCCTTTGCAGGTAAGGACTTAGACTCCCTGTCATTAATAGTGTCTGAGGTTGATGATCCAAATCAATTTGCTATTTCAAATGGTCGACCTACTGTTATCGCAGCTCAAGATCCAGGCAGCGTCGAGATCACTGGTATTCCGGCCTTAAGTCAAATACTCGAAGCTGTCGTAACGGACGATGATGGAATTAGTACTGAGATTAATTACCAATGGATAAGAGACGGACAAGTCATCATAGATGGAGTCAGTAATGGTTATCAATTAATTGCAGATGACGTTGGCGCAAGAATTACTGTGCGAGCAACTTATATTGATAGTATCGGTCTTCAAGAGGACGTTACAAGTCAGCCTACTGAGATCATCACGGATCTACCGATAATGTCTATATTTAGTAGTGATGTGTCAAGCGGTGGGGCCTCTGTCGTTTCGACAATAGCTGTGCGTTTTCAGTCGTCCTCACCGACCCGAAGTTTCTTTAGTCCTGATGTTTCTGTTGAGAATGCAATCTTAAGTCAATTTAATAAGCTAAATGACAGCCTGTACTCGGCCACATTAACCGCGCTAAATGACCAACCGGTTGAAGTCAATGTAAAAGCTGGGGTGTTTTATGATTTAGCCTTGAGAGATAATATTGCCTCAGAAAGTTTCACGTGGACCTATGTTGGAGAAGCCTATGCTGCTGTTTTAGAGGATGTAGCTGGAAATCTGGATGGTATCGCAGCCACTGCCAGCCAAATTAACTCGCTTCCTAGTATTGATGAGGCAATTGAGGGTATTGACTACTCAGATGCCCTAGCTAATGGATCGTATGTTAACGCTGAAAATCCACAAGTCGAAGAGATTAAAGCTGTTATTGTAACCACCAATGCCCTCGTGGCCATTGGACTCCAGGCGGATAGCCCGAATATCGTTATGGCTAGTATCACGGTTGCTGAGATCGGGGTTATCTCTAATATTGCGCGAGTGATTGATGATAATGAATTGGCCTACCAAGCTTTTATAGACAAACATCCAGATAACTTTTCGACAGTTGCCCTTGGCGAAGAAGTGCAAAATATGGTCGATGTTGTCAATGTGCTTGAGGCATCTCTATCAGCCAGTTTAACTGAAGATGAATTGACCGTGTTTGAGCTGTTAAGTGATTTAACGCTGGTGTCCGTGGAATTAGTTCAAATACAATCATTGATTGTTGAGCAGTATTTGACATTGTCTACATTAGATGAGCTACAAAACATTATTGATGCTGTTCTTATTCCAGTTATAAGTTTGCTTGGATCGCCGGTATTAGATCATGAGGCATGCACGGTTTATTCAGATGATGGAGCCACAGCATATGATTTTACAGATGGAGAGATTCCAGTAACTGTTTCTGGTGGAGTCGAGTCTAACGTTGGTATTTATACATTGACTTACAGCGCTTCAGACGCGGATGGTAATGATGCTGACCCGATTGAGCGAGAAGTAACAGTAGTGGATTCACTAGGACCTGAGATAGTGCTTGTTGGTGATGCTGTCACATCACATCAACAGGGTCAGCAGTATATAGATGCCGGGGTTAGTGCAAGCGATATTTGTGATGGCGATGTTGTTGTTGAAGTAGTGGGTGAAGTAAATGCATTTGTATCGGGTAGTTATGTGCTTACATTTAGGGCTACTGATAGTGTTGGAAATCAAGCCGTATCCGTCACCAGAACAGTACATGTGGCTGATACTTTGTCGCCAGCCATCACACTTATTGGTAGTACACCAATGTACCATGAACAGGGGACATTGTTTGTTGACCCCGGTGCTTCAGCTATAGATCTGGCCAATGGCGAATTTTTTGTTAACGCTATTGGTTTTGTGGACGTTGACTCAGCAGGTACATATAGACTTAGTTATCGGGCAGTTGATGTTGCTGGTAATTTATCTGAAACCATCTTTAGAGACGTTATAGTTGAAGATACGATTGCTCCCGTTCTTACACTAAATCAAGGGTCAGAAATTCAACATGAGCAAGGCACGACATTTACTGAGCCAGGTGCAAGAGCGATAGATGCGGTTGAAGGGGACATATCTCAGTTAATCACAGTAGAAGGTTTGGTCGATGAAAATACCGCTGGCGATTACGAATTAGTTTATCGTATAGCGGATTCTCAGAACAATCTATCTTCGGCGATACTGGTGGTGACGGTGTCTGACACTACTGCGCCGGTTATCCAGCTCAATGGTGAATCGGTGATCAACTTGTTGGTTGGAGATACTTATGTCGAGCTAGGTGCATCTGTCACAGATACCGTAGATTGCTGTTTAGATGCTGACATAACTATTACCAGTGACTTAAATGTATTGGTAGCAGGCAATTATGTTGTGACCTATACCGTTAGCGACCTGTCGGGGAACGAAGGTCAGGCTACTCGAGCTGTTGTTGTGGATCTAGTGCCGATTAGTATTGTTGCTCCAGAAGATTTGGTCATTACTGCTTCAGGTTATAAAACAGCTGTTGAGCTTGGAGCGGCGTTGGCCGATGACGGTGCTGGTGTTTCTCTGGAGCCTACTGCCAACCAAGTGGGCCCTTTTAAATCTGGTCGCTATGAAATTATCTGGTCGGTAACGGATAGTAATGGCCGGTACGCTGAAGCTACTCAAAATGTGGATATAATTCCATTGGTTAACCTGGGACCAGACACTATTGCTGCTGAGGGAAATGTTATCGATGTCACTGTCTTCTTGAGTGGAGATGCTCCGGAATATCCAGTATCTGTGCCGTTTGCACTTTCGGGGTCTGCTATTTTAGAGGAAGATTTCGAGTTAGATATTAACAGCACCCTTGTTATTGAAAAAGGCAGATCAGGCCGCTTGACGCTTACAGTTTTGGAAGACGATATTTTTGAGTCCAATGAGACCATCGAGATTACCCTGGAAGTGCCAACTAACGCAGTCTTGGGTGGAAATTCATCAAAAATAATTACATTAGTAGATGAAAATATCTCACCACAAGTAACTTTTCAGGCTGAACAGGGTGCAGGGGCTGGTGTGCTCATGTCTCAATTGGATGGGCTTGTCACTGTTAAAGCAATAATAAATGATGCAAATCCAATGGATACTCATACTATTGACTGGTCTTCAGCTATCGACAAACTTGGTAGCGGAGTAGTCGCCGACGAAGCTTATTCGTTGACATTTGATCCTTCGATCTTACCTCTAGGTGCTATTTATATTTCAGCTACCGTAATGGACAGCGGTAATCCTCCTGAGGATATTACTGCAGGTATTTCTCTTAAGATAATTGATAATCTACCGCAGTTATCTGAAGTCGAAGACGCCGATGGAGATGGGATTTCAGACGCTCAGGAGGGTTTTTTGGATGATGATGGTGATAATATTCCTAATTACCTGGACAATATCCAAGAGAGCTATCTAGCCCCTATCGATGATGGAACTGGCAGTGTAATGGAAGCTAGTGAAGGCGTGCTAATAAGTCTTGGTACTAGTGCCCTTGATGAGGGGAATGATATTACGGTATCCGAGGACTTTATTTTGTCCTCTGGAGGCTCTGGTGATCAAGATTTTATTTTTCCAGATAATCTTGTAGATTTCGTTTTGACTGGGGAACAAATAGGAGGTGTTTACAGTGTTATTATCCCAGTACCTAATGGCATCCCTGATGATGCGGTGTACAGAAAATACCACCCTGAACTGATGATCTGGCAAGAATTTGTGGAGAACTCTGAAAATGAAATTTATTCGGCCGCGGGGGCCGATGGAGCATGCCCTAACTTAAGTAGTGACTCCTATAGTGTTGGATTAACTTATGCTGATCGGTGTATTTTGTTAAAAATTCAAGAAGGTGGCCCTAATGACACAGATGGTCTTGCTAATGGAAGTCTTTCTGATCCCAGTGGGTTGGCTGTGAGTGTCTATGCAAAGCCCAGTGTGGAATCTAGTGAATTATCTTTTTCTACCTTATCGTTGGTCGCCAACGGAACTGATACTGCAACACTAACTGCAATTATTAGATCCACTAATGGGAACCCACTTGATGGCATGAGCTTATCTAGTTCCATCAACCTTCGTGATGCATCAGTGACAGCGTTTTCTTCACAAGGAAATGGCGTGTATACTGCTTCAGTGAGAGCCGGCACCTCAGCTGGAAATCTTGTGGTTACGGTAGACGTTGTCAATGGAAGCGGCAATAGTGATGACTACATACAATTGAACTCGCCGGTGTTGTCGGTAGTTGCTGATAGGACGGTAAGGCCTCCTGCAAGTAGTGGTGGGGGTGGTGGCTGTACTATTGGCGTAGGCGATACCAATGACGCTACACTAGCGCTAATGATGTTGTACTTGTGTTTGTATTTACTTCGACGTCGATATGCAGTTTACGAGTCAGAGTAACAAGGTTTTTTCGTGACATATTAACTATAAAAACTATTGGAATTGTTTTGCCAAAAAATGCTGGGTGGACTAACCTTTTTATAGTGTGCAAGTGGTAGGTTATCGCCTACTGACACCATTAAAAACTAATAAGACATGACCTTTTATATGACACATTTTCAAAGAATTGGATTACTAGGCACATTAGATCTTCCCGAGGTTAAGGAGTCCCTTCATAAGTTAGAAGTTTTCTTAGTAGGGCAGGGTCGTGATGTTTTTTATGAGAAAAAAACTGCAGAGATCGTAGACTGGTCGGTTAAAAATGTATTACCAATATCCGGGTTTGCCGATTACATTGATTTGGGAATTATTGTGGGCGGTGATGGCAGCATGTTGAGTGCTAGTCGTAAAATGGCGTCTCTGGGCATCCCTCTTTTGGGCATAAATCGTGGCCGATTGGGGTTTTTAACTGATATTTCTCCAGATGAAATTGAGGCCCGCGTATTATCGGTTCTTCAAGGCGAGTACAAACAAACACGACGTTTCATGTTAGAGACGCAGGTTACACGAAACGGCGACGTTATTGGTAATGGTACCGCTGTGAACGACATAGCGATGCACCCCGGTATGTCAGCCAGAATGATGACCTTTGAGTTGTATGTAGATAATGAATTTGTTTACAGTCAACGCTCTGATGGTCTCATTGTCGCCACTCCCACAGGATCAACAGCCTATGCACTCTCTGCAGGTGGCCCTCTACTAGTGCCCGAGTTAGATGCCATTGTAGTGGTTCCCCTAAATCCCCATACCCTCAGTAGTCGACCTATAGCTCTGCAGGGAAGTGCCCAGATTGAGGTTAGAGTGAGTACCCGAAATGAGTTACAACCGGTGCTTACCTGTGATGGACAAAATGATATAGCTACTAAACCAGGTGATATTATTACTATCAAGAGACATGCTAACGATATTCTGCTTATTCATCCCAAAGACAATAATTTTTACAGTGTTTGCCGCTCAAAACTGGGCTGGGGTAGTCGTTTGGACGTAGACAAGAAGAATCGTTAGCGAAATCAATTATGAATGCTCCATACAGTAAGCCTCTGGACCCTAAGTGGTATCGCGCTGCAAAAAACTATCCTGTAGTAAGCCTACTCATTGTGCTGAGCGCAATGGGCGGAATGCTAGTTAGTTTTAATACTTCCATAGCATTAGGTTATTTTAGCTTTAGTGATTTTTCTGGCAGTCAATATTGGCGAATAGTAACCCCGATCTTTTTGCACTTTGGACTATTGCACTTTGTATTTAACAGTTTATGGCTGTCTATGCTGGGTTCTCGAATTGAGCAGCACAATGGAAGTTTGCATCTAATGATGTTGGTATTAGTGAGCGGAGCCATGTCTAATACGGCTCAGTTTTGGTGGTCTGGTGAGGTTTTTTTCGGTGGAATGTCCGGTGTCGTCTATGCGTTGATCGGCTACCTCTGGATTGCTGGTATGATTTTTCCTCAACCGGAAAATCAACTGCCTAAAGGGATTGTTATTTTTATGATTGGTTGGTTGGTCTTATGTATGACACCGGTTGTAACATTTTTTATTGGCGTTGGTATAGCTAATGCGGCACATTTGGCAGGATTAGTTTTCGGTATGATGTTGGGTGGTGTTTTTGGTTTAGTTGGGAAAATAAATCAACATAGGGTTTAGCTCGTGCTCAGACTACAGGATCAGTGGGAAAGATTAAAATGGATATAAAACAGCTTGTAAACAGCATTACACCTGAGGTTTATGCAAACCTCAAATATAGTATCGAGATAGGTAAATGGCCGGATGGAAAGGTAATGAGTGAGGAGCAAAAGGCCCTCTCAATTCAGGCAATTATTGCTTATGAAGCTATTTTGCCGGCTGAGCAGCGCTCAGGTTATGTGCCTCCCAAAAACACACCCTGCGCACCTGAAGGCGCAGAGCACAGACCGCTGACATGGAAGAACTGACAGTGCTCGAGCAGTCCGGGCATTTGCTCAAAATGGAAACTACGTTGTCTGAAAACGGCACAGTGCAGTACCAGTTGCCATTAGATGAGTGTCGTATTCCTCTCAATCAATACATAGGCCAGTTCATTAGGATAAAATTTCTTGGTGATATTCATTGTATTGGTTGTGGGCGACGCTCGAAAAAGAGTTTTTCTCAAGGATATTGTTATCGTTGTTTTACCACACTACCTCAGTGTGACACCTGTATTATGAGTCCAGAAAAATGTCACTATCATGCGGGAACATGTCGTGATGCAGAATGGGGTGACACTTATTGTTTTACTGATCATTTTGTTTATCTTTCTAACACCTCTGGCGTTAAGGTTGGAATTACTCGAGGAAATCAACTACCAACGCGTTGGATTGATCAAGGGGCTACCCAAGGTCTACCCATATTCCGGGTTAAAAATCGACGGCAAGCAGGACTTCTTGAAGACCGCCTGAGACAGCATATTGCTGATAGAACTCAATGGCAACGTATGTTGAAGGGCAATAATGAATCGCTTGATTTACCCACCATAAGAGATGAGCTAGTAGAGACGTGTCGTATTGAAATTGCTAAATTAGCGCAGGAGTATGGCCTCGGCGGAATGCAGTTTTTAGACAAATTAGACCCCGTTGAAATTGGCTTTCCTGTTAGCCAGTTTCCAGAAAAAGTGAAGAGTTTAAACCTTGATAAACAGCCTTTAATCGAGGGCGTTTTGCAGGGTATTAAAGGCCAGTATTTAATTCTTGATTCTGGAGTGATTAATATCCGAAAGTATACAGCCTATAACGTTGAATTCAGCGTTCAGGGTTCATTGACAGTGTAAAAGAGAGTTTTTATGAAAGATGTAGCACCCAAAACTATATACCTCAAAGACTATAAGGTCTCTGTATTTCTTATCGAAAAAACGAATCTGATATTTGATTTGCATAAACATCATACAAGGGTGAGTAGTGAGTTGATGGTGGTACGTAATCCATTGAGTAAAGAGAAATCAAACACTCTTATTTTAGATGGTAGTTCAGGGCTAGACTTACAGTGGGTAAAAGTCAATGATGTTTTATTGAGTGTCTCTGAATTCCACCAAGAGCCTGAGTCATTAACGATTTACAATCTTCCAGATAAAGCCACTGTAAGTATAGAGGTGTTGATTGAGCCGCATTTAAATACCACCATGATGGGCTTGTACCGGTCGCGAACCATGTACTGCACCCAGTGCGAGGCTGAAGGCTTCAGAGACATCACTTTTTATCTCGACCGACCTGATGTGATGGCTGAATTCACCACCAAAGTGATCGCCCAGCGGCAACAGTACCCCATTCTTTTATCCAATGGTAACCCCATTGAGCGGGGTGAGCTGGCGAATGACAGACACTTCGTTACCTGGCATGACCCCTTCAAGAAGCCCTCTTATCTGTTTGCACTGGTGGCCGGCACGCTGAGCGTTGTGGAAGACAGTTTTACCACCTGTTCGGGTCGAGAGGTCAAGCTGCAAATTTTTGTTGAAGAAAAGGATTTGGACAAATGTGATCATGCTATGCTCTCCTTGAAGCACTCTATGCGTTGGGACGAGGAAGTCTATGGTCGTGAGTATGATCTGGATATTTTCATGATTGTAGCGGTTGACGATTTCAATATGGGGGCCATGGAAAACAAGGGCCTCAATATATTTAATACATCAGCGGTTTTGGTCAACCCTAAAACTAGCACTGACGCAGCTTTTCAGCGGGTCGAAGCGATCGTCGCTCACGAGTATTTCCACAACTGGTCGGGCAATCGGGTAACCTGCAGAGATTGGTTCCAACTCAGTTTAAAAGAGGGCTTCACTGTATTTCGTGACTCACAGTTTTCCTCAGATATGAACTCTGCCACGGTGAAACGTATTGAAGATGTGGCTTTTCTCAGAAGTCATCAGTTCGCCGAAGATGGGGGACCTATGGCCCATTCGGTGCAGCCAGACTCCTATATGGAAATCAACAATTTTTACACTGTTACCATCTATGAAAAGGGCGCTGAGGTGGTGCGTATGTATCGCACCCTATTGGGTGATCAAACCTTTCGAGCGGCCAGTGACCTGTATTTTGAACGACATGACGGAGAGGCGGCGACTGTGGAGGATTTTGTTGTGGCCATGGAGGATGCCAGTGATCGTGACTTATCGCAATTTCGGCGCTGGTACCATCAGTCTGGAACACCGGTACTGGATGTAACCTCCAGTTTCGATCCAAAGGGTGCCACCTACACGCTAGAATTTACCCAACATTGCCCGGACACGGCAGGGCAGACCGATAAAAAACCCTTTGTCATTCCAGTTACATTGGGGCTGGTTGATGCTGAGGGTGACGATATGGTGCTCAATCAGGCTGGCGATGGAGAAATCACTTTGGAACTCCATGAAAAACATCAACGTATCACATTTGATAATATCAGTGCTGAGCCTGTGCCATCGCTGCTGAGAGGGTTTTCGGCACCGGTCAAGCTCAACTTTCCTTACACGGATGAGCAGTTGATACATTTATTGACCTATGACAGTGATGGGTTTAACCGTTGGGATGCCTGCCAGAGCTATTGTTTGTCACTGCTCAACAAGCTGATTGTCGATCATCAAGCAGGTCGAAGTTTATCATTGGATCCCTTGGCTATAACAGCATTTGGATCGCTGTTACGAAATCAGGATTTAGATCCCGCCATGGTGGCATTGATGCTGCATTTACCAAGCGAGTCGCTGCTTCATGAGTTGGCAGATGTCATACAGCCAGAGGCAATTCATTTGGCCAGAGAGTTTATGCGCAAGGCATTGGCCGTGGCATTGGTGAAAGAGCTAAATGAAGTTTATGAGCGCTACAGTGTCGCTGTCGACTATGAACCCAAGGCTGAGCAGATTGGAGCCAGAAGTTTGAAAAATGCCGCACTAAGTTATTTGATGTACACCGGTGCTGCTGGCATTGAGTTGGCCTGGAAGCAATTTTCTCAAGCAGACAACATGACTGACAAGGCTGCGGCTTTGACCGCACTAGTCAACTGTTCTGAAGCTCAAAACTACGCTGAAAAAGCGCTTCACATCCTTGAGGAGCAGTATGTTGATGAGGCGCTCGTGATGAATCTGTGGTTGCAAATTCAGGCCACCAACAGCCAATCGGAGGGGCTTGCGAGGGTCAAAGCGTTGCTTGAGCACAGCGCCTTCACCATGACCAACCCAAATAAAGTGCGCAGTTTAATAGGTGCTTTCTGTTCAGCAAATTTGATTAATTTCCATACCGCCGATGGATCCGGCTACCAGTTTTTGGCCGACCAAATCATCGCTTTGAATCAGGCCAACCCTCAAGTGGCGGCGAGGTTGGTAACACCCCTGACCCGATGGAAGGGTTTTACCAAGCCCTATGGTGCATTGATGCGTAAACAGTTACAACGCGTTGCTGACCACCCAAATTTGGTCAAAGACGTGTTGGAGGTTGCCTCTAAATCACTTTAGCCAGCGGCTTCGCGCAATGTAGTTGCGAGGGATAACCTCGTCTAACTACATTGTCGCCGTGTCGGCTGCCATCAATGCGGCAGCCTCCGCTTCCAGTGCGGCACCTTCATGAGCTTGCTTGACAACGTAGCTTCTTATCGCCTCGGCGTCGTTCTCAGAGAGAACATTGTCAAAGGCCACCATGCCGTTGCTTGCCAAAGCGCCACCAAGGACAATGGTCTGCCATGCCACTGCATCCGCCGTTGTCTCAGACCATCGTAAATCGGGCAATACACCTGAGCTAATGGCAAGTGGGCCGTGACAGACGCGACAGTTATAATGATACAGATTAAACCCGGTCTCAATTAATGCATTGTCGCCAAATTGGGCTGTTTTTGGGGTTCTTGGCGGCAATACGAGTTGGGGGTCAGGAATGTCGGCTTTGCCATTTAATGTAAAGGTCACCACTTTGCCCACGATGGGCGGAACTGGCTGATCGTATGCAGAGCCCCCAGCCAGAGCATAGGCGGATCCCCAACCGGTGGTGATGGTGATATATTGTTCTCCACCGATGGCATAGGTTCCAGGTCCAGAGGCCGCTCCTGACTTGACATCACGCGACCACAGCTTTTCTCCGGTGGCCGCGTTGTAGGCGGCGAACTCACCTTCTAAACGGCCCTGAAACACGATCCCACCAGCAGTGGAGAGAACACCACCATTCCAAGCATTACTGTGCTCTACTGTCCATCGTGGCGTTTGAGTGCTTGGATCCCATGCGATGAGACGTCCTTTAAGCATAGCGCGTATTGCTTTTGCCGTTGCCAAATCAAGATTGATGGGTAGACCTGCCACCAGGTTTGTTCCCGTGTTCCAGTTTTGTAAACGCTCGTCGAAATTTTCATCCGTGGCGTAAAAATCGGGAATTTCTTGTGCCGGTATATAAGCGAGACCGAGATCTGGATTAAAAGCCATGGGTTGCCAATTGTGCGCACCCAGAGCACCGGGATTCTGCATGTAGGGTGTAGCGCTGTAACGAGCTTCAGGCTTCTCAATAGGCCGCCCATTTTCGTCCAGTCCTTCAGTCCAATTTTGTGGAACAAAGGCATTGCCGGAGATAAAGTCGCCGCTTGCTGCATCTAGTACGTAAAAGAAACCGTTTTTTGGTGCCTGCATGGCCACCCTGCGAGCAGCACCATTTTCGCCAAGTGGCAGGTCCGCCAGTATAATGGTCTGTGTCGCCGTATAGTCCCAGTTATCACCGGGTGTGGTTTGAAAATGCCATTTATAGAT
>DNBN01000288.1:0-367 GCA_003491845.1 Porticoccaceae bacterium
CCACTTTATCTACGGCAGCGACCGCAGACACATCCCAGAAGTGAGCCTGACTAACATCAATCACAACTTTTGAAAGTGCTTCTTTGAAATCAAATGCAGAAGTAAATTTATCTGCTGAGCTGAAGAACACTTGACCTGTTACCGTATAAATACGGGTATTTTCAGGTTCATTAAATTCGGACTGAATTGCCATGTAGCGTTCAATTTTGTTGGCAAAAAATAATGCAGAAAGAAGTACACCAACTAATACGCCATAAGCCAAATTATGTGTCGCAACGACCACGATGACTGTAACGATCATCACAATATTGCTAGATAAGGGATATTGGCGGATATTGCGTAGTGAATCCCAGTTAAATGTTCCAAT
>DNBN01000288.1:606-791 GCA_003491845.1 Porticoccaceae bacterium
GAATCCCAGTTAAATGTTCCAATTGCTACCATGATCATGACAGCAACCAGTGCAGCCATTGGAATGGCTTTAAGCCAGTCACTGATAAACACCACCATAATTAACAGAAAGACCCCTGCACTAAATGATGATAAACGGGTACGTCCACCAGATTTCACATTAATAATGGATTGACCAATCATGGC
>DNBN01000288.1:1034-3392 GCA_003491845.1 Porticoccaceae bacterium
ATGGATTGACCAATCATGGCACAGCCTGCCATTCCGCCTAAGAAGCCTGAAGCGACATTGGCAACACCTTGCCCTTTACATTCTCGGTTTTTATCACTGGTGGTATCTGTTAAATCGTCGACAATTGTTGCGGTCATCATAGATTCAAGCAAACCGACGGCTGCTAATCCCAGTGAATAAGGCAAAATAATAGCTAAAGTTTCAAGATTTAAAGGAATATCAGGAAGTAAGAAAATTGGTAGCGTATCTGGTAATTGCCCCATATCGCCTACGGTTCTTACATCTAAACCAATGAACAAGGCAAAGAGCGTAAGGAGGACAATACAAATGAGAGGAGAGGGTAAAAGCTTCCCTATCACTGGGATATAAGGGAATAGATAAATAATAGCTAAACCTCCAACTGTCATCGCATAGACATGCCATGTCACATTGGTGAGTTCAGGCAATTGAGCCATAAAAATTAGAATAGCTAAGGCATTCACAAAGCCAATCACGACTGACTTTGATACAAACCGCATCAGAGCACCTAATTTTAGATAACCTGCTAGGATTTGAATAAATCCTGTCAAAATTGTGGCTGCTAATAAGTATTGCAGACCATGCTCTTTAACCAGTGTGACCATTAATAAAGCCATTGCACCAGTTGCAGCAGAAATCATACCAGGGCGACCACCTACGAAAGCAATCACGACTGCAATACAGAATGAAGCATATAGCCCGACTTTAGGGTCGACACCTGCAATGATGGAGAAGGCAATTGCTTCAGGAATTAGAGCCAAAGCAACAACAATACCCGCAAGAACATCCCCGCGAATATTGGAGAACCATTGTTCTCGAATAGTGGATAACATGAAAATAGCCTATTTTTTTAAATTTTAGGAAAGGCTAGTGATGTGATATATGACACACAAGCTACTACACCACATCACTAGACAGTGATGAGTTATTTACTGAATTAAGAGGTAAATAAACTTATGGTGGCGTAAGTGTCATATTAAGAAAGATATCTATTTTGGAGGATTTCGGGGGCAATGATAGCAGTTAGACTCTTTTCTATCCACCCTAACCGCAGTATCGAAGTAAAAGTATAGAATTATCATAGATAATTTTAGAATTGATTTATGTCCATTTAACATAATGGGCGTTATGCGAAACCAATCTAAAATATTTTAATTAAATCAATAATTTGTAAATTTTACATAATCCCAAAAAACACTAAAAAGCCGACTCAGACACATGTCGGCTGCTTTTTAAGCACTTTTGTCACTTTTAGCCAATAAAATAGGTTAAAAAATATTCAAAATTTTGTTTTTCCCTGATTTCTTAAGGCTTCAATAACCCTCTTTTATCCCCATTTTCTGCGGACAAATATCGGGATAATTTGAGGATATGTCCATGTACGCTATGGCGTACAGCCATTCAGGAAATTCACTAATAGCCATACTCAGTTCAATTTCCTATTATGAACTCATTGAGAACAGGATGTTCCAGATAACAATAAGAAATCAGCGCACCAGGATCGTGAAGCAAGACAGGAGTCATGCTTAACAGCCCAATACGAAAAACCCCGACAGGATGTCGGGGTTTTTTATTGTCTCATGATTTTAATTGTACTTTGACTCTACACACTTTAATGCTATGGTATATATCAGTGATATATATCTTGTGTATCTGGAGGTCAACATGGAAATTGCCAAAGTATTTCAAACTGGTCGCAGTCAAGCGGTTCGCTTGCCTAAGGCCTTTCGTTTCAATGGCACTGAAGTGGCCATCAAAAGCTTCGGACGTGGCGTTTTGTTGATGCCAATCGATAACCCTTGGGATGTCATGTTAGAAGCCATCAATGAGTTTGAGGTTGGATTCCAGTTGGAGCGAGCTGATCAAGGCGAACAGTTCCGTGAGGAGTTCAAATGATTTACCTCTTAGACACAAATATTTGTATCTATGTCATCAACAACAAGCCTCAACACATTTTTGAACGCTTTAAGCAATATCAACTCGGCCAGCTTGCGATTTCAAGTATCACGGCATCTGAGCTGGCTTTCGGTGTAGAGAAGTCTGGATCTGAACGCAATAAACAGGCATTAAACAAGTTTTTGTCACCTTTAGAGATTCTTCCTTACGATGAACAAGCAATTTGGCATTACGCCAAATTACGCCAAGATCTTCAATCCACAGGTAAACCGATTGGCAGCTTAGATATGCTGATCGCTGCTCATGCTTTGGCATTGGATGTTGTATTAGTAACGAACAATACAAAAGAATTTGAACGGATTGATGGTCTAAAGCTAGAGAATTGGGTCTAATCGCTATATCTAGCCCTATGCAGGGCTAGTGTTATTCCCAAGTAGAAATGTC
>DNBN01000245.1:0-255 GCA_003491845.1 Porticoccaceae bacterium
CATTTTGGATCAGATCTTTGAGCGCTTCCACCGAGTCGAAAAATACGCCATTATTTTCCATAGTAGCTCTGTTATAAACACAATCAAATGCAATAATTGGTTTTTCAAAGTGCATCATCTCTACCAACGATGGGTTAGTGCCCCCGGCAGAATGACCATGGACATATGCTAGACATCTGGACCTATATGTTGATAAAACACGCTCATCATAAATAGGATCAAGAAGCAGTATGTTGACTGTATCGGAAAACTCAT
>DNBN01000245.1:631-3521 GCA_003491845.1 Porticoccaceae bacterium
CTCTGAAAACGCTTGCAAAGTAAGTGCTACATTATTCTCAGGCTCTATTCTGCAGAGAGCCAAATAAAAAGACTTATCAACGACATCTATCTGCTGTGAAGACAGATCGGCCGGCGTGACAAGAGCATGGTCACCACCATACGCTATTGTCATACACTCTCTCTTGTACTCCTTATCAACATACTCTGCAATAATATCGTTATCTGCAATGACTACAGAAGAATGGTTGACAGCAAGCCCTTCAGAGAATTTTAAAAATCGTTTAGCGACAAAACCTTTCCATTTTTCTCTACGCCACTCGACACCGTCTATATTGGTTACCAGATGTATTGAAGGTATAAAAAATCTCAAAATTGGGATCATTACCGCTCCTGAAGTTCCTAATATAAGGAATTGTCTGTGCCCTGAGAATAGACCATGAGTGATGGAGAGGATGTCATAAACTACACTTACAGGACCATTTGCACTCAATGGGATATATATCAGATTGGCATTTTTATATCTTTGCGGGCGCACATCATAATGTCGAGATGAACAGTAAACCGTCCATTTCAAACTGTCTCCAACAACGATCTGATCTACCAATGTCTCCAGCCCACCATAAGATGCAGGGACTCCCACCGTGCCGACCACAGCCACTCTCCCCCAATCTGGCGTTGCCCAGAATCTTAATCGTTGTTTGAGCCAGGATAGCGTTAACCGCCACATGAAACGAGGCAAAAACAGTTGCCTTTTTAAACGCCAAGGTTCTTTGTAGAGGCGAAATAGCCACTCTAGATGATTGTTTACCATAAAGTTGGGTGCGCGCTTGAGCGCACCAGCCATAATATCAAGCGCTCCGCCACAACCTATAACAATACCTAAATCTATCTTGGTCAATATTTGTGCCGCAAACTTCTCTTGTTTGGGTGAACCCATAGCCACTAAAATCAACTTAGGTTGAGTGCGCTTAATAGCTGAAAGTAAAGTTTCGTAGTCATGGTATCCGTGTAAGTGTCCGACAATTTCAATATTTTCATATTTTTCACGAATATTACTAATTGCTTTGGTGTGGTTCTCTGCATTAGCCCCAATAATAAATGTAGATATGCTCAAAGTATTTGCCACCTCCAAAGCAACAACTGGCATGTTTACCTTTTCGCTCTGCTGACCATGCAACCAACGAAGTCCAAGAACAGCTCCGGATCCATCTGGATACGGAAATATGGCGTTATCTATGGTATGGTTAAAGCCAGACTCGTCAGAGTGTTTAAGAATTTTTTCAGCATTAATTGCCACGGTGTAACCCAGCTCTTGGGATTGCACGAGCTCTGCGAGATGCTTAGCCGCCTGCGCTTCATTAACAGCGAAACAGGGGCATCCTAAAATCTCAAGCTTTTCCATCGTTACATACCTTCTGAAAAACCGATCTATATTCTTTTACTATTTTATTTTCATCGTACTCAGCGGCAACTTTTCGTGCGCAACTGCGAAGACTGGCGTATTCTGCTGCAGTGAGATCTGCAATTCTCATCAATGCATTAGTCATATCGTCCACACTTCCAGGCTCAATAAAGAATCCATTCTTTCTATCCGATATATATTCAGTTACAGCTCCTATTTTGCTGGCCACCACGGGGACTCCAAATGCCATGGCCTCGATAGGCGTAAGACCTAAGCTTTCTTCCAGCAAGGTGGGGAATAAAAGAAAATCTATCTCTGTATATAACTGGTTGAGTTTCTCCCTATTCAGTACACCACAGTAAACTACCTCAACGTTTAAATTTTTAATTGAGCGGATTAATTTAATATCACCAGGTCCTGCCACCAAAAGCCGACAACGAAAATCAATTTTGTTTATGCTTTTAGCAATTATCTGGAACCCTTTCGCTAGACTCAGAGAACCTACATATCCAAACGTTATGGGATCTTTCGGCCAACCATGGTTGCTCGACTCCAAAGTTGAAGGGTAAAAAACCCCTCCAGATGGATAAACAAACAACCGTTCCCGAGCAAGACCAAATTTTTCGTGCACCAACTGCGCAAAAAAGCTTGAGGGCACTACTACTTTGTCAGCGCATCTCAATGTAATTGCATTTAATTTATGAACGTACCCCCCAGTCTTGGCAGGAATGACTATGTCAGAGCCATGACAGTTGAGAACCACTTTTTGACAAAAAAGATATCTACCAATGAGAGCAAGCAAGCCTGTGTGCGAAACGAAGTGGCAATACAGAATATAATTTCGTCCAACTAGCATTGACCAAAACGCGCGAAGATAGAAACTCAAATAGGCAACAAGTTTATGCCTTTGGGGGCGCAACACGCATAGATCGACATTAAGCTGTTCGTCATCAATCAATTGATACATCATCTTTTCGACGAACACTCCAGAAGCAACATTACCAGCATGGGGAAACATATTGCTCAGTAACAAAATGCGTTTCATTTTTCAGTAACCCGCCTGGGGTCGTAATATGCCAACATCACAAAACAAGGCCAAATAAACGCAAGCATACCTGAAGTAAAGATATGGCCGCTGAAATTTGAAATGGCCAATAACATCAGATTTGTAGTAAAAATCGTTCTCGCAAATGGATAGTTGTCATCAGAGTAGTTAGCCCAAGACCTGTGAGAGAGATAGAAAAAAGTAACGACCACCAAAGCTATGCCAGATAAACCATGCCAAAAAAACATGTCCAATAGGTCCATTTCTACGGAGTATTTTGTGAAGTCGGCGTAGTAACTCACGCCATTGCCAAACAAGAATCCTAAAAAAATATTTTTTTGCGAAAAAAGCATCCACAGCTCAGCTATGAATGTGTCGCGGCCAGATAGTAGCAATCCCACAAGACCATGCCTTTCAAAGAAAAACAAAAATCTAGAATAAACGGGTGCATTTTTGAACGCA
>DNBN01000196.1:0-443 GCA_003491845.1 Porticoccaceae bacterium
TACCAATGATCAAATCCCCGACCTGTTGGCCAGTGGTCAAAAGGGCCAGTCCCATTTTGGTCTTCCAGTGGCGTCATATGCCATTTTCCACAGCCACTTGTGTAGTAACCCTGCTGAGCAAATATTTCCGCCATAGTTGCCGCATCTTGTCTGATCCAGCCATTGTAGCCTGGTTGATCTTTTTGAGCCCACTCAGCAATATTACCAACGCCTACAGAGTGCGCGTTTCTGCCAGTAAATAGGCAGGCTCTTGTGGGCGCACAAACTGCCGTAACATGGAAGTTATTAAATCTCGTTCCGTTTTTTGCCATGGATTCGGAAAATGGCATCTCATAATCGGATCCAAAACAACTTAAATCAGCGAAACCTACGTCGTCTAGAACGGCAATCACAATATTGGGCTGGCGAATATTAACTCGTGGAGTCCAGCCTTTATCGGCAAT
>DNBN01000196.1:742-913 GCA_003491845.1 Porticoccaceae bacterium
CTATTTTGATTCAGTTGACTTGAAGGAGTAGGCTCTTTGTATAAAGATTTGGCGTTTACTACTCCGCTGGCACCTGAGGCCGCAATCACCTCGAGAAATCTTCTTCTAGATAATTGCATAGCTCGTCTCCAAATTATGGTCCAATAAATAGTATTTGTGATTGCTCTTTTT
>DNBN01000196.1:1183-1967 GCA_003491845.1 Porticoccaceae bacterium
TAATTGACTTCGAAGTCAATTATTAATAGTATCACCGTCATTGATCAACCTACATTACTAAGGAGTGAAAACTCGCGATGATAACAGTGTTAAAAAAAGGTATCTCAGACGAGAAGAGCCGCGAGGCGAGCAAGCAGGTTCAGGAGATTGTGGAAGGGATATTGCAAGGCATTACCGACCAGGGTGATGCTCATGTGCGTGAGTTATCAGAAAAATTTGATAATTGGTCGCCCACCAGCTTCCGTCTGTCTGACGAGGAAATACAGGCATGCATTGATAGTCTGCCGGAGAACACTTTGCGAGACATTAAATTTGCCCAGGAACAGGTGAAAAACTTTGCTCGCATTCAACTCGACTCCATGAAGAATGTAGAGGTGGAAACACGTCCTGGTGTCATCTTAGGGCACAAACATCTACCTATGAATAGCGTTGGCTGTTACATTCCGGGGGGCAAGTATCCTTTGGTAGCCTCAGCTCATATGAGTGTAGCTACAGCCAAGGTGGCCGGCGTAAAGCGAGTGATAGCATGCGCACCACCGTTTAATGGAAAACCTATGCCTGCAATTGTTGCCACCATGGCCTTGGCCGGAGCGGATGAAATATATTGCTTTGGCGGTGTTCAGGCCGTTGGCGCCATGGCATTGGGGACAGAAACGATCCTGCCAGTTGATATGATTGTAGGTCCTGGTAATGCCTACGTAGCAGAGGCAAAACGGCAACTTTTTGGTCGGGTAGGTATTGATTTGCTTGCCGGTCCAACCGAAACACTTATTATTGCCGATGA
>DNBN01000196.1:2209-3343 GCA_003491845.1 Porticoccaceae bacterium
GAAACACTTATTATTGCCGATGAGATTGGTTGTGACCCTGAAATGGCTGCAACAGATCTTTTAGGTCAGGCGGAACATGGCGTTAATTCACCCGCGATATTGCTAACCAATAGTAAAGACTTTGCCAATGCGACTGTTAAAGAGGTTGAGCGGCAGTTAGAAACTCTTGAGACGGCGAAAATTGCTGGGCAAGCCTGGTGTGATTATGGGCAAGTGATTGTCTGCGATACCTATGAAGAGATGGTTCAGGTTGCCGATGATTTAGCTTTTGAGCATGTCCAGGTGATGACCCAAGACCCAAATTATTTCCTCGAAAATATGACCAATTTCGGCGCGCTATTTCTTGGGCCTGAAACCAATGTCTCCTATGGTGATAAGGTGATTGGCACTAACCACACCCTACCAACCAATAAGGCTGCAAGATACACCGGTGGCCTCTGGGTGGGTAAGTTTATTAAAACATGCACCTATCAGCGAGTAACACCGGAAGCGACAGTAGAAATTGGTGAATATTGCTCGCGCCTTTGCGCTCTGGAAGGATTTGCAGGCCATAAAGCGCAGGCGGATCTTCGTGTAAAAAGATACCAGAAAACTTGAGCTTTATTAGGTTACGATAGATAGAAATTGTTTTGAGAATTCCAAAATGACAAATTTAGCTGGCAAGGTTGTTTTAATCACAGGAGCTGCAGGCGGTATTGGCTCGGCGATCTCTTTGGCTTATGCAGCTGTTGGAATAAAAGTTATTGTTGGGTACAACAGTAACTTTGAAAAAGCACAGAAGCTTTGTGAGTCTCTGCCCGGTGATGGCCATGTGACTAAACATGTTCCTGTTCTGGATAGTGCAGCATTGAGTTCTCTGGCTGATGAGATTAAACAAGACATGGGCCGCTTAGATATTCTTGTCAACAATGCAGGGGTAACCAAGGTTGTGCCACACCAGGATCTTGACGGTCTGCAAGACGAGGATATCGACAGGATTTTAGCAACGAATTTTCGAGGGTCTTTTGCCTGTGTCCGTGCTTGTCAGGATTTACTGGCTAAAAGTGGGGAAGGATTGGTCGTCAACATATCGTCTATCGCTGGCACTACAGCTGTTGGGAGTAGTGTCGCCTATTGCGCATCCAAAGCGGCTAT
>DNBN01000196.1:3690-5527 GCA_003491845.1 Porticoccaceae bacterium
GGCGAATATGCTAGCCGCGTAGATCCAGCCTATATGCAAGAACAGATAGATAAAACTCCCCTAGGCCGTATCGCAAACGCATCAGATGTAGCGAACACTGTTGTGGCATTGTCAACGACAGTTACATTTAATACTGGCTGTATTATCCCTGTAGATGGTGGCCGGCCACTAACCTAAGTTTCATGACGGCACTCAGGTGTCGTCCCGATGGGTAACAAAGGACTACGTAGAGACTATTAATGTCTCAATCTCCCCCCTTAGAGCGTATTCGCACAAAAAGCCCGTCTATAAATTCACAGAAAATCAGATAAGACTATTAAAGGCAATCATGCCAGAACAAATTATTATCCAATTTCTCGGACTACTCAATATATTGGGTCTCGTAGTTTTTGCCATTTCCGGGACTCTTTTTGCCGCGGAAAAGAATATGGATATTCTTGGTGTGATGCTGATTGGTACAGCGACGGGTATAGGTGGTGGAACTTTGCGAGATCTACTTTTAGGCATCTCGCCCGTATCTTGGATCCAGGAACCTCTCGCAATCTACATTTGTCTAGCTGCTTGCATCATTACTTACTTTACAGCAGATTTGCATAGAAGAAGATTGAAGCTAATTTTGTGGATGGATGCAATTGGGCTGTCGGCGTTTGCTGTTCTGGGTACTGAAATTGCTTTACAGCAGCAGGAAAATCTTTTGATTGCTATTGTTATGGGAGTGATGAGTGCCACCTTCGGAGGTATTTTGCGGGACGTACTTTGCGCCAAAACATTAACTCTTATGCGTCCTGAGCTATATATAACTTGTGCCTTACTTGCATCACTTGTCTATGTTGTAATGGATGCGTGGGGATTTAATCAAAGTGTGATTCAGAGCTGTTCCTTTGTGGCGGGTTTTGGCTTGCGTGCATTGGCTATCTCATACCGATTGGAAATACCGAAATTGAGCCATGCTCAAGATTGAAAAAACAGGTTACGGATAAGTGGGAGCGATTTTGATAGGGTTCAATAGCGTAACGATAAATCAAACCTGCACCTTTTAGCCCAAATATCTGAGTTTGATTTTTTAATTCTCCAATCTGTGATTTATCCTCGTTAAGTTAAAACTTCGTATAGCAACCAGGCTACTTCGGATCACAGGTCTTATCTAAGCAACCTCTCTCATAATCGGCTCCGTAAGATGTATAAATCTAATGTAATTGGTTTTTTGGCAGCCTAATCATTAACGATCAGTTTCACTAGAGTGGCACTTCTAATCCTGCCGCCCGCTAAATAGCGCAATATCCCGAGCTAACATTGCAGGTCGGCCGTCAACCGTACCTGCGGGTGAAAACCAGTTCTGAGGACTAACTGCAAGCCGATGATTAGTACCCGGATAAACAAAGTCACTCACCCTGCCGCCGGCGGCATTTACGCGCATTGCCAGATCGGCATTCCACTCTGGCAGCGAATAAAAATCTCTATCGGAATGGTGAAGATTGATCGGTTCGGAAAGATATTGTGCAGCATGATAACCGCCAAGTCGCTCAAGTTGATCCACCAAACCAGGTGCATGGAGCATCTTAATAAAGCCCTGTTTATCGCGCTTTAGGCTGTACTGAATATCCTTTAGATCGACAATCCCGGCTCGGAAGTCCGCATACATCGCGGAATAGGTTTTACGCAGTGATGCCTCAACCGTAGGCAACTGCCAGCTTTTTGCCTGCCATGTCCAATCGGCTGGTGACGGGTTGACGATCCAGTCGCCTGGGTATGGAAATACAAAATCCATATTACGTTCGCCATTGTCAGCCCTATCACTGCCATTCCAGCGACCATCGCCCGCAGTAAAGGCCATTGC
>DNBN01000020.1:0-11407 GCA_003491845.1 Porticoccaceae bacterium
CATTGCCATCCTGAAGCCCCCAAATACAGCCCGCCTCAAGAGATTCAACAATTAGGCGGTCAAAATTTTCTTGAAGATTGTCTGATAGAGTGTGCATAGGACTGACCCGCTTAAACCTTATTTGTATCAAGGCGCTCATAGTAACCGTTTTAGGTCAACACCCCAACATTCAATATAGAATCGCTTCAGCATAATGATAAACATCCTCACTACAGTTCATTATTTGGCTTATAAGCCGGCCGGCCCATTCGCTTTACATCTCCACAACCTAGTATGCCTAACGATGATTCATAGACAGATAATTGACTACGCTAAAAATCTCCTGATCCACTAACTGAAGTTGACTGTGATGCTAAGGTACCCTCAATAAAAACGCTTCCAGAGCCCTTTATTTCTGATTGGACGTTAATCGATTGAAGATCAATAACTGGAATATCACCATAGTCAGAGACAGTCGCTTTGAAACTGTCTGCTACCTGAGGTTGAATCTTAATATCACCAGAACTAGAAACGACAAACAGACTATCTGTGCCTTTTCAAATGTCACTATTAACATCAACGCTACCAGACAACGTCAGACTCCATCCATGTATACTAGACTACATAGATTAATGCTCCCAAACCTTGTAACTGAGCGTCAACAAGACCCAGCACATTGACATCAACATTAATAAATGCGTTTTTTAACTCCAAATCCAACTATTTTGAGCCTTTGATTGAACAATTAGTGTTCGATTCTCAATTAAAATTTCAACTTAGGAATGCTGTTTTTCGGTGATTATGACATTTGCTGCAAAATTACTACATTGCTTAACTTTCACATTCAAACTACCTTCGACAAAGATTAAATCAACGTCTTTCTAATCACTCTCTACTGACATAACCGCAAGCATGGATAGCTCTGAAAAGAGTATTGAGCTACAGACTAATATCCAAGAGTAAATGTAATTCATAACACTTACCTTCAATAAGATCCTAACGGCACTCAGGTTATTGTTGTTCTGAAAACAAATTTAGTCGTTGTATTTCCTTATTTTTACCAAAGTTATTAACTCTTTAAATAAGATTTATGACTTTTATAGTAATGATAGAAGATAATTAGAGACAGGTTTAAATTCAATATTTTGGAATTGGGCCTGTTTATTACTAATTAAAAAGCTAAGGCAAGATCACCATGAAGGGCCAGCTGGGCTGGCCTTGGTTTGGACCCAATAGCGTTTGTAGCCTAACTTACTTGGTGTTATTCATTATCCCACGTACCGCAGCAGGTATATCTGCAGGCAGCACAACCAGTTTTGAGTTGTCCGAGTTAGACATATCACGCATCGCTTCAATATATTTTTCACCTAAAAGATACATCGCAGGCAATTCTTTATCCTGGATAGCATCATTTACTTTTGATAGCGCGGTTTTGGTTGCTTCAGCAAGCACCACTTTAGCTTCTGCATCTCGCCTAGAAGCTTCTAACCGACCATCCGCCTCAAGAATAGCGGCAGTTTTCTCACCATCAGCCCGAGTAACGGTGGCTCTTCTTTGACGCTCAGCAGCCGCCTGCTCCTCCATTGCCTGCTGCATAGTTCCTGACGGCTGTATGTCCTGGATCTCAACAGTTTTCAAGGTAATTCCCCAGTCAGCAATATCCTCAGAAATAGAAATTTTCAGTTTAGCTTTAATTTGATCACGAGAAGAAAGTGCATCATCAAGAGACATATCCCCGACAATAGACCGCAGGGACGTTTGAACTAGCGTCCGTATAGCAAGTTCATAGTCCTCGACGCCATACACCGCCTTTTCTGGAGAAATAATGTTAATGTAGGCTACGGCATTAGCAATAATAACGACGTTATCACGAGTGATTACTTCTTGGGATGGAATTTCTAATACAATATCCTTGGTGGTAGCTTTGAACGCCACTACATCAATATAAGGAATCAAAAAATTTAGGCCTGGACTCAATGACTTGTGGAACTTTCCTAGCCTTTGAACAACCCATTTAGAACCCTGAGGAACCAACCTAACAGCTTTAAATAATGTAATTAAAGCCACCAAAAAAATCGTACCAAACAGTATAAAGTTACTCATATAACACTCTCCCTATCAAATTAATCATTTCTTGTAACAACTAACTTATCACCAGAAATTTCCTTTATGGATAACCGATCACCCACGTTTACAGACACATCACAGGTAAATTCCCATTCATCACGATCCAAGACAGGAGTACTGAAGCGTATCATTCCAAGGGAGTCACCGGCGGGCAATTTGGTCACCATTCCAAACTCTCCAAGCGCAGCAGCTCGAGACTGATCATTTTGTTTGCCACTCGCCATTGTTGGCTTAATAAATTTAAACCATGCGATGGCAAACAACACTGAAAAAACTGTCCAAATCAATATTTGAACACTTACCGTCATAGGTAAAAACATCGCTAGTGCGCCAACCATTAATGCACCTAAACCAAACCATAGGATGGTAAAACTAGGCACAAAAATCTCGGCTACCACTAAAAATAGACCAATGACTAACCAATGCCAATAAAGCATCTGAATATCCATAAACACTCCTCTCTCCTACCAATATTACACACAATTATCACTTTTTTAATCTAGTACCTACATAATAGCTACATAATACCAGCATAACAAAATCATGAGTGTCGATTATCGTTAAGGTATAATATCAAGGGATCTGTAATGACATCACAATCGCATCCTCACGCCCTAGAGCTGCCGGATAATAATCTCGCCTGACACTCACTTGAGTAAAACCTATTTTTTGGTACAACCTAATCGCCATAAAATTTGTCACTCTTACCTCAAGAAATAATTGCCTAGCATCTGGCGCCAAACCGTTTATTCCATAGCGTAATAAGAGCTCGCCATAGCCTAGATGCTGATAGTTCTTATGAATGGCAATATTTTGTAACTCACTTTGATCAAGGGTAGTAGATATCACAATAAAGCCAACAATTTGTTGATCTAGAATCAGCACTTGACTACAGTCTAAAGTCTGCTGAAACTGCCGTTCCGTCCAGCCTGTCGCGGTATTTGAATTCTCAATTTCCACTACAAACCTTAGGTCCTGAACAAGCATTTGACGTACCACGATATCATCAGACATCGTACTTAAGAAATAGTTGCCGCAGGCTTAACTCGAGCCATGGGAGACCACGCTTTCACAATCTCCCATGCGTATCTTTTTGATTTTCTATCAGTAACCATATTACTCAAATCAGGCACAGTGACTGCCTCTGTCTGAGATGAAATGGTTAATTTTGAAGTGTTAGCATCAGCAGCTTGTATATCCGGCAATATCCAGTGTCGCACTGCATTTCCAAGCAAGAGCATTCGTTCAACACCATAACTGGATAATCGAGCACTAATTAGAGTTGATAAAAATGCGCGCGCTTCTGAAGTGCCCCCTTGAATACCTGAAAAAGGCGGCCATTGCGCTACCTCCAACTGAGGTAGCGCCTTTGACTCGCCGGTAACAGCTCTGATGATATTATCTAGCAATGTTATCTGATGCGAATCTGGCAATTCATTTTCTGCAACAGCGCAGACCAACAGTTTGTCACTGACCTGCCAAAGCAACAATCTAACTGACACCTCGGGCTCAACATCAGATAGCGCTGTTTCTACAAGACCATCAGTATCTATTGCGTCTTTTTTTGAAACATCTAAGGTCGTTTTGTTCTGAGGCACAACATCGGTCGAAATCTTTGCAAGGAGTTGGTCCTTAGCTAAGGCCAAGGGCGACATAGCCTCAGTTTTTTCGACTGATACACAGATAACCTCACCATCATCCATAAACTCTCTTGGAATATATTCAACAATCCCAAGCGTTTTCATGTAATGGTGGCGAAGAGTGTCCACCGCTAAACACCACCCAACTGGGGATGCATACCGCCAGGGTTACGCAAAAGCGTAACTGCATTTAAATAGGCTTTAGCGCTAGCCACCAAAATATCAGTATCCGCACCCTGACCATTAATAATACGGCCATCTTTCTGCAGCCTAACCGTAACCTCGCCCTGAGAGTCAGTACCTTGAGTTACCGCATTCACCGAGTAAAGTTGCAACTCAGCGCTACTTTCCATCAAACTCTCAATAGCATTGAAAATAGCATCCACTGCCCCACTGCCAGTAGACTCAACACGGTGCTCGTGATCTTGATGGCGAATAATAATTTTCGCTACAGGCAACTGGCCCGACTTAGATAGTACCTCGAGATCTATCAGGGTTAAATCATCTGTTGGCCCCATTTGAACGTCAGAAACTAAGGCTTGCAGGTCCTCATCGAATATCTCGCGTTTTTTATCAGCTAAATCTTTAAATTGCTGAAATGCTTTATTAAAGTCATCTTTACTATCAAAGCTGATACCCAAATCATCTAAACGTGCAGAAAACGCCGCACGCCCAGACAGCTTGCCCAATGATAATTTATTATTTGTCCAGCCAACATCTTCAGCTTTCATAATTTCATAGGTTTCGCGCATCTTAAGGATACCATCTTGATGAATACCTGACTCATGGGCAAAAGCATTAGCTCCCACAATAGCCTTGTTTGGCTGGACAGGAAAACCAGTAATACTGGACACTAAGCGAGAAATGGGGACTATATGAGATGGATCAATGTCAGTTTTAACAGAATATAAATCCTGACGCGTGCGAAGAGCCATAACTAACTCTTCGAGGGACGCATTTCCAGCACGCTCACCCAACCCATTAATTGTGCACTCAACCTGGCGAGCACCGTTTTGTACTGCCGAAAGGCTATTAGCCACCGCCAATCCAAGATCGTTATGGCAATGAACTGAAAAAACCGCCTGGTCAGCATTGGGAACACAATTGAGCAATCTATTAATCACCGATCCGTATTCGCCAGGTGCCGAATAACCCACTGTGTCAGGGAAGTTAATAGTTTTAGCACCAGCTTTAATTGCTGCTTCAGTAATTCGACACATAAAATCAAAATCACTGCGACTAGCATCTTCGAGTGAGAATTCCACGTCATCAACCAGATCCCGAGCTATTTTGACCGCACCGATGGCTTGTGCAAGAACATCCTCAGGTTGCATCTGTAGCTTGTACTTCATATGGATAGGCGATGTCGCAATAAAAGTGTGAATACGTCCAGCAGACGCGCCTTTAAGCGCCGCCCCCGCACGCTCTATGTCTGCTCTAATAGCCCGTGATAGGCTACAGATACGGCTGTCTCTAACAGTATCTGCAATCAGTTGGACTGCTTCGAAATCTCCCTGACTAGACACTGCAAATCCCGCTTCAATAACATCAACTCGCATTTTTTCCAATACTTTGGCTATACGCAGCTTTTCATCTTTAGTCATTGATGCACCGGGACTTTGCTCCCCATCACGCAATGTTGTGTCAAAAATTATCAATTTTTCTTTCGCAATCATGCTGTATTCCGCCTATAAAAATCGTGCTGCTCAAAAGGTCTTCTGTGATAAAAAATGACCTTCCAATATATTGTATAGTTTTTAGTGTCCTGTTTAGGATACTACACAAGGGTGCAACATCACTTACTACTCTGTGTCACGAATCACCCTAGTCTTGTATTTTTTTGAGATGTAACAGTAGATGCCCCTCAGGGCAGACGGCACCTGAGTATGGAGCGACTTTGCAAGCCTATGAAAGAAATGTGTAGTGATTCATAATTAGTCATGTTTATATTTAAGCAGATCCGATGATTAAAACCAAGAGTGAGTCGCACTAGTTGCTGAAAATATCTCATCGCAATTTTTTACCCACCCAGAGAACGGGCGCTGAAAGGGCGAAAACCACTGCAATAGTAAATAGAATCCGAGGTGGGTCAATAGTAATCACAACAAAACCCATTACTACCGACAGTATCACCATAAAGGGTACCTTGCCGCGAAAATCAATTTGCTTAAAACTTGGGTACGTAAAATTGGATACCATTAACAGGCCTGCCGAAGCTGTTATCAAGGCACCAATACTGGTCATAAAAACTGAGTATTCCATACCGTGGACGGACCAAACAAACCCGGCCACTAATGCAGCCGCAACTGGACTTGGAAGCCCTGTAAATACACTACCATCAGATACGCCGGCTTGAACATTAAAGCGCGCCAATCGTAAAGCAGCGCAAGAAGCATAAACAAAAGCGGCTGCCAACCCTAACTTACCAAGATCACTCACCCCCCAACCATAGGCTACTACAGCTGGGGCAACACCGAAAGAAACCATATCTGAGAGACTGTCATACTGAACACCAAAATCACTTTGAGTATTAGTCATGCGGGCAACTCGACCGTCTAAACCATCAAACAACATCGCCGTAAAAATTGCCATGGCAGCCCAATCATATTGTCCGCTAAAACCTGACAAGACAGCGTAAAAACCACCAAAGAGCGCACCAGTGGTTAAAAGATTAGGCAACAAATAAATACCCTTTCGCGCAGGCGCGCGAGCTGGCTCAGTTTTTTCATCCTGATTTAAATTAATGACTTTCTCTACCGCCTCTGTTCTTTTCACCATGCTGTTACGCCCATTATTTGGCTATTGTCAGATTTGAGTATACGTCAATCTGATCTAGTCATCCAAAAACCGTTGTTGAAAGTTATGGAGATCATCCTCAGTCAAACCCAATCCATCGGTAAGATATCTGTTCATCGAGCCATAACGCTGATCTATGGCATCCAAAAATGCCACTATGTTATCTTCATGGACAGAGACGTAAGGTGTAAGCCAAGCCCTTTCCCACGTCTGAACATTCGCATCGCGTAAATGCCCTTCAATAATATCAATAAGTTTGGAAGAATCATAATACTCACGTGTTAGAAGATAATCTTGAATAATCGTCTCCCGAGGAATATCTAATGCTGACAACAGTAAAGCTGCAGCCATGCCAGTTCGGTCTTTTCCTGCAGAGCAATGAAAGATACTGGAGTGGTCAGCATTATCTAGAATCTGACGCATAAATCGGCTAAATGCTGGTATTACCACATCAATGCAAGACCGATAGGAATTCACCACCAATTCATGTGAAGACTCAGGTGTCAACTCCCCTTCAAACAAAAACTCCCAAAATCGCGAGATATCGCCGATCGATATTTGATAATCATCAACAAAATCAGCTCTAATAGCACAGCTCGGGGACTGAATTTGCTCTTCTTTACGCCTAAAATCATGAATTTTAGTCACATCTATGCTTTCTAAGGTATCTAGATCCTGATCAGAAAGATTAGCAAGATGACCACAACGCAGGAGTTTTCGCCATCTTATGGTTTTGCCATGATGGTTTACATAGCCACCTAAATCACGAAAGTTTATGCCTCCATCAAGTGAAACTACTCTAGAAAAACTACCGGTTTTTGTCATCTTATGTTTAACCCTTATAGTTAGATAAAGTTACTTAGCACTCACTGGTTGAGGCAAATAAAATGGTGTCGGGGTGCCCCCCATCAGCACGCTAACAACTCATCGTTACTGAGCGCGAATAAATTTGTCGCCACGGGCAATACCAGTGACACCACTGCGGACCACCTCCATAATGCCCATAGTATTTACCGCTTCAATGAATGCGTCCAACTTGTCACTATCACCAGTCAGCTGGATAGTGTAGGTGTGTGTAGTAACGTCAATAATATGACCTCTGAAGATTTCAACACAGCTTTTTAACTCAGTGCGGCTTTCATTATCTGAAGCCTTAATTTTGACCAGCATGAGCTCCCTCTCGATATGGGGTCCTTCGGTCAAATCAACCACTTTTATGGTATCAATTAACTTATGTAGTTGCTTAACAATTTGCTCCGCCATCTGATCATCACCCTGAGTAGTCAAGGTCATACGTGATAGTGTTTCATCATCTGTAGGCGCAACTGTCAGGGTATCTATGTTGTAACCTCGCTGCGAAAACAATCCAACCACTCTTGATAGAGAACCAAATTCATTTTCAAGCAAAACAGAAATAATTCTTTTCATTAGGTTCTCTCCGTCTTGCTTAGCCACAAATCGCGCATTGAGCCTCCTGGCATATGCATGGGGTAGACATGTTCGGACCGGTCTATGCATATATCCATGAACACTACGCGGTCTTTCATAGCGAAACACTCGCGCATTTTTTCTTCAAGCTCTTCGTATTTAGTCACTCGGATGCCCACATGACCATAGGCTTCAGCCAAGGCCACAAAATCTGGCAAAGACTCCTCATAGACACTCTGCGAATAACGACTATTGTATTGCATATCCTGCCATTGCCTGACCATACCTAGAGCCGCATTATTTAAATTTATGATTTTAACCGGTAAATTATGCTGACTACAGGCGGATAACTCTTGAATACACATTTGAATACTGCCCTCTCCTGTCACACAGGCAACATCAGTATCAGGAAAGGCTAATTTGGCGCCCATAGCCGCCGGCAACCCAAACCCCATAGTGCCTAAGCCTCCTGAGTTGATCCACTGCCTAGGCCGATCAAATAGATAATACTGAGCGGCAAACATCTGATGCTGTCCGACATCGGAGGTTACAATAGCGTCACCCTTAGTAACGTTATAAAGCGTCTTAATCACATCCTGAGGCTTAATGGTATCATCGTAACTGTCTTCATAGCGAGACGCCGTATAGATACCATGTTTGGCTCTCCATTCGTCTATTTGCTGCCACCACTGGGACAGAGCATCTTGGTCAACTTCGTCATTTGATTGCTCAAGTAGACTCAAAACCTCAGCCAAAACCGATTTGCAGGTGCCGACGATAGGGATATCTGCAACTATATTTTTAGAAACAGTAGTTGGATCAATGTCAATATGAATGATGGTGGCAAAGGGACAAAACTTTTCCAACTCGTTGGTAACCCGGTCGTCAAACCGTGCGCCGACGGCAAAAATAACATCCGCATGATGCATTGCGGTATTAGCCTCAAAAGTTCCATGCATTCCAAGCATTCCAACGAACTGCCTATCAGTACCGGGGAAAGCACCCAGACCCATAAGGGTATTAGTTACAGGAAAATTTAACTTTCGAGCCACTGAAATCAGAAGCTCGGAGGCATTATCAATAATAACGCCACCACCAGAGTAGATCACCGGTCTTTTGGCGCTTACCAACGCCTTAATTGCTCGTTTAATCTGCCCTCGATGACCTCGATCACTTGGCTGGTATGAACGCATCTTCACTTCGTTGGGAAAACTATAGGGAACCTTACGGTTGGGCTCCGTAACATCCTTTGGAATATCGACCACTACTGGTCCTGGTCGCCCGGTTGAGGCGATATAGTATGCCTTGGCAATAGTTGCTGGGATATCCTCAGCTTTGGTAACTAGGAAACTATGCTTAACGATAGGCCGCGAGACGCCAACCATATCGGTCTCTTGGAAGGCATCTTGACCAATTTTAGATGAAGGAACTTGACCTGATATAACAACCAATGGGATAGAATCCATATATGCTGTGGCGATGCCTGTTATGGCGTTAGTAGCGCCAGGGCCAGAGGTCACCAGTGCAGTACCAACCTCTCCGGTTGCCCTAGAAAAACCATCTGCAGCATGAACTGCTGCTTGCTCGTGTCTGACAAGTAAATGAACAACATCTTCCTGCCGATAAATTGCATCATAAATATGCAGTGCCGCGCCACCGGGGTAACC
This sequence comes from Porticoccaceae bacterium, assembly GCA_003491845.1. GTDB lineage: Bacteria > Pseudomonadota > Gammaproteobacteria > Pseudomonadales > Porticoccaceae > HTCC2207. Next base: position 9,638 of record DNBN01000020.1, read on the forward strand.
CCAGATATGCTTGACACCAACATCTTTAAGCGCCCTAATTAACGCATCACCACCTGATAAATTTTCCAAAACAAGCCCTCGCAAGTAAAATTTCGCGGAAACTGTTCAGAACAGAAAGGACACCTACATCAAGAGAGACGCCGCAAACGCGACTTATTCAGTCACACCGATAAGTGTACTTGACTGACGTTAGAGCTACCGATAATAGCACCATCTTTAGTGATGACCAGGGACATGGGTAAAGTCTGTCTGGCACTGCTTCCATAAATCGTCGCTCTGATACAAGCAACAAGCAGCATCCTAACAGTTTTACGATGCGAGTCAATGACTTATAGTCATTTCCCAAATCAAAAATCTAAGTATAAAATCCATTGACAATAATTCCATGACTGAGTGACTATAAGCACCGACAGTGAATCTACTATAAAGATTCACCCTCAGTAAAATAATGGAGAATATTTTGGCCCAAAACTACCCTAAGATATGGTCTTTCTCGCTACACCAGTGCCTGCCTATATTCCCGGCTCTGTTTAGCCTGCTTGTCCTTACCGCATGCACAGAAAGTCCCGCTCCTAGAATGACAGTGCTGACCAACATCAATGGCTATACTTTTGATGACCAGCGGCAGTTGCAGACATTTCAAACATTAGTTGTAGATTCTGGAAAAGTGATTGCGATTGGTGACAACCAACTTGCCAAGAATTTTACCAACGCTGTAATTGTTAATGGTCATGGAAAAACTCTACTACCAGGGATAACTGACGCTCATGGACATGTCTCCAGTCTAGGGTATACCCTTTTGCAGATCGATCTACGCAAGGCCCCCTCTGCGATCCAGGCGGCATATGACATCGCTGAATATGCCGCAAACAAACCGTATCTTAACTGGATACGCGGCCGTGGATGGAATCAAGTATTGTGGCCGGGCCAGAATTTCCCAACAGCTAAAGTTTTAGATGAATTAGTTCCTAACCGCCCTATTTGGATGGAGAGAATTGATGGCCATGCCGGATGGGCCAATAGTCGAGCCCTTGAGCTTGCTGGCATTAATGCTAATACAATTGCTCCGCCAGGCGGTGAGATTGTGCGCGACGCCGATGGAAACCCAACCGGTATTTTAATCGATAACGCAATGAACCTGGTTAATCAAGTAATTCCACCACCCAGCACTGAAGAACTTGCTGCTGCAGTAGAGGCTGCTAGCGCCCATTTACTCAGCATAGGTATTACATCAACCCACGATGCGGGCGTCAGTGCCAGCGAACATCAATTTTATTCTGAACTTGCAGAGAGTAAGAAATTAAGGGTGCGATTGTACGGCATGATTTCTTCCACAGACCCTGCTCTTAACACTATTTTAGCAGAAGGTACATCAGTTGATGCTAATGATCTCTATAGCGTTAGAAGTGTCAAAGTATATACCGATGGAGCCTTAGGTAGCCGAGGAGCCGCATTATTGGCACCCTATGAAGATCGACCAGGCCACAGCGGACTCCTTTTAACATCACAACAACAACTGCGAGCGATTCTAAATCAGACTATTTCAGCTGGGTTTCAAGTTGCTATCCATGCCATTGGTGATAAGGGCAATAAAATCGCTCTGGATGAAATCGAAGAAGCCTATGCCAGCGTGGGTGGCCGGCACTTAAGGCATCGTATTGAACATGCTCAAGTAGTGGCACTCAATGATATACCGCGCTTCAAAGCATTAGATGTTATTCCGTCTATGCAACCTACTCACGCTACCAGTGACATGAATATGGCGGAAGA
>DNBN01000020.1:11638-12137 GCA_003491845.1 Porticoccaceae bacterium
AGTGACATGAATATGGCGGAAGATCGGTTAGGTGCTGAGCGTTTAAAAGGAGCCTATGCATGGCGAAGCTTCCTAGAACAAGGCAACCGACTGGTCTCTGGCTCTGACTATCCAATTGAACTAGCCAACCCGTTTCACGGGATACATGCAGCGGTTACTAGGCAAAATCATCAGAATCAACCCGACCAAGGCTGGATACCTGAACAGGCTCTTAACGTGGAAGAGGCATTATTATCATTCAGCCTTGATGCTGCATTCGCAGCTCATCAAGAAGAAAAACTTGGCGGTCTCAGCGAAGGAAAATGGGCCGATTTCATTATAATTGATCAAGATATTTTTACTATTTCACCAGAAGATATTTGGAAGACCAAGGTGCTACAGACGTGGGTGGCGGGCAAACTCGTGTACGAGCAGGAATAAACACTCTGCCAGAAACCTACAAATTCGAGATAGTCACATTATCAATTAAGCGCGCAGCTTCGGTAAATATTGCCCCCAG
>DNBN01000020.1:12412-12754 GCA_003491845.1 Porticoccaceae bacterium
ACGGTAATATCAGTGTCATCATAGGACGCTAGTTCTAATGTTTTACTATTGCTACAGGTAAAGTAATCTACCTTGAATCCTGCGCGGTAAATCTTGTTCACCGCCGCTGCTTCTAGTTCTACAAAGTCTCTACTACCTGCCTTGATTTGTTCAGCAACCCAGTACAGCGTATTCTTTAACACTACAACTTTTGGTCTCTCTTGATCTGTAAGATAACGATTGCGTGAACTCATTGCCAAACCGTCGATTTCTCTGTGTATTGGGGCTGAAACTATATCCACGGGCATGCATAAATCTTCCACCATACGTCGGATAACTGCTAACTGCTGATAATCTTTGATA
>DNBN01000283.1:0-3082 GCA_003491845.1 Porticoccaceae bacterium
AATGATTTATCAGTAAGTTGAAAATACATTGGAATTTTAAATTTAGCGAGCCGTTCTTTGAGAAAACGTCTAAGGGTTTCTTCATCAACTGACTGGTCATGAAAGACTGTAGCGCCCACTTCTTCGCCAAGACGCTCTCTAGGAACTGCGTAAACGCAGGCCTCACGAACTGCAGGATGTTAGTATTGCCGCTTCAACTTCCCCACAACCTATGTTCTCGCCTCCACGAATAACCATATCTTTGAGTCTGTCAACAACAAGCAAATAGCCATCATCATCAAGATAACCTATGTCACCTGTCCTAAACCAATTATCTATATAAGCATCAGCTGTAGCCTTCGGTTTATTCCAGTAGCATCTGAACATTGATGTCCCACGCACCTGTACCTCACCTCTCGTTCTAGGCTTCAGAGTCCTACCCTGCTCATTCGCTATCCTTTTATCAAGGACGGCAGCAGTGAGCCCCGAACTATCCGGTTTTTCGAGATAATTTTCCCCTGCAATAGCAGTACCTATTGAATTGGTTTCAGTCATTCCCCAGCCTGTATTGGGTAGGGCTCTTGCAAAGGTAGCATCAATATTTTTGACTTGTTCAGGCGCTCGCGCTGCACCGCCCCCACCCACCGATAGCAAACTAGATAGCTTGTTGCCACTTATTTTTGCATGATAAATCAGATCTTCAGTCATAGCGGCGGGAGCAATAAAGGTGCTTATACACTCATTGTTGATTAATTTAGCAGCTTCTAAGGGATCCCATTTTCGGGTTAAAACTAGTTTTGTTTGTGACCTAAACGCCGCAAGAAAAATCGCGTGACAACCTGTGGCATGAAATAGTGGGACAGCAAGTAAGCTGGCGGGTTGACTAGTTGATTTCGGTAACCGTTTTTCTCGTATCAACTGCCAAATTTGCAGCGCTATCTCCCAACTAAGAAGTGCACTTACTATGGCTAAATGACTAGAGATAACCCCTTTTGGTCGTCCTGTGGAGCCTGAGGTGTACAAAATAATTGTATCATCTATACGTTGAATTTTAGCATCTGGCATCTCTAAATATGTTGAGTGATTAATGTAACGCAATCTTAAGTCTTGCCATTGATGGTACTCACTGTGAACATCGGAGCGGACTACTAAAATTTCACAGGGTAAAATATAACTGCTGAGCAGATCAATCCGCTCTTGATCACAAATGAGTAGTTTGCAGCCAGAATCATCCAGTCCATACTTAAGCTCATCGGCTTGCCAGAGAGAATTCATAGCGACGGCTATCGCGCCAATCGAGGTAATTGCTTGAAAAGCGACTATCCATTCTGGAAAATTACACATACATATACCGACGCGATCGCCGGACATAATTTCATATTCTTTAACCAGCCCATGGCCAATAGCACAGGCTTCATGCCACGTCTGGTTAAAAGTATAGCGTTCTTTACCGACCACGACAAAAGTGGCATCACTACGGTTTTCTTGAAAAAGAGCGCGGAGGCTTTGTGGTGCATTTTTGAAGGCCCGCCTAGGTTTTCCATAGACAAGAATGTCATGTAACTCTAACGGCATACCTTTCGCTGATAGTTTTTCAAGGGCTTGGTGACGATGCATAGTGTCTTAAACGCTTGCTCAGGAGGGTCAATCAAATTGTTTTTCAGCACTTGCGTGACGTAGATAATATATCATTCCGATGACTGATACTAAGCCTGCTAATTGGAAAACCAATATCCAAGATCCAGTAAGTTCTAAAATTAGCCCTGCAGCATAGACACCAATAATACCGGGTACAGCAGCGACCGTGTTAGTAACTCCCATTAAGGTTCCTGCATATTTTGGCGCTATATCCATGTGATTAACAACAAATCCACCGATGGCGGCGGAGCCAAGAATGTTACCAATAGTCATGATCCCTATAGCCATCCATATACTGTCAGAGTAACCAACACTCATCATTGCTGCAGTCATACCACCAAGACTGATCGTTTGCATGATTTTGCGGACTTTTATAATTGACATACCTTTTTTTATCATATGATCTGCCACACTGCCAGAAATGTTGTAGAAGACAAAAGAGGTGATAAAGGGAATCATGGTAAACATACCTACAGACGCGTAGTCCACACCAAGTCCCTTGTTAATAAAGGTTGGTAGCCAACTTAAAAGAAGAAATAGTGACCAGTTATTACAAAAGTGCGCCACCATTATGGCGCGAATAGCGGGCGATTTTATAAGAATTTTCAGTGGTGGGGCCTTGTCGATTTTACTGGGCTCACCCTCAGATTGAATATGAGCCAGCTCCCCTGACGAAATATTGGGATTATCCACTGGCGTCGATGAAATGAGTTTTTGCCAGACAAAAAACCACAGTATGCCAATTATCCCAAAGCTATAGAATGCCCATTCCCAGCCGAACGTTTGAACAATCCATGGTGTGGCTAACAATGCAAAAACGGTCCCCAATGGAATGCCACTATTAACGGCTCCCATGGCTCTTGCGCGTTCTGAATCTGGCACCCATCGTGCAAGCAGTGCATATATAGATGGAAATGTGACGGCTTCGCCCATTCCCATCAAAATTCTGTTGAGAATCAGTATAGCGATACCAAAAGAGGCGGAAATAGGCGTTAGAATGGTAAACAAAGACCACATTAGAACGCCGATACCAAGTACTACCTTGCCTCCAAATCGATCTGCAAGTTTTCCACCCGCAATTTGTAGTAATAAGTAACCTACAAAAAATGAAGAGAGAACTGTCCCCTGAATTTGCGGACCCCAACCAAATTCCTCAGACATCGGGATAATAGCCACCGATATGTTGATACGATCTATGTAGCAAATAAACACTGCAATAGCAGACATTAGAATAACTAAGTGACGTTGTTGCACTTTTTTGAACATAAAAACTGCCTTTTAGTAGTGTTAGACCTAACTTATAGCGTTTTTATAGGGTTATCAAGAAGCATATTATTGGTAGTTAAATCTTTTAAATAATTTACTTAAAAGAACTATTGAGTTTCGGTTTTTGTTATTTTTTTCGGTTAAAATAGTAGTTAATTCCGGCAATAAGTGATTCAGTAATGGGTTTAAAATCCAAGTT
>DNBN01000283.1:3314-10977 GCA_003491845.1 Porticoccaceae bacterium
GCACTGGGTTTAAAATCCAAGTACTATAATTCCAAAATCGGTATCGGAGTTGACTTCGGCACTAGTAACAGTGCCGCAGCAATTTTTGATGGTAAGAGCGTTCATTTAGTGAATTTAAGTAATGAAAGTGCGATTATGCCTTCTGCTAATTATTTGGATAAGCACTTTGTAGCGACTATAGGTCAACCGGCGATTGATGATTATATTAGCGGTAATCGCGGTCGAACCGTTGAGTTGAGTGCTGAGCTTCTTGGCGAAGAAAGAACCAGTGCGGGAGGCAATGATGGCCCCTCAGGGGAGGGGGACACCAGTAAGGTATTTGGTCAGGCGTTTAATGATGTAGGATTACCTGGTCGCCTATTTAGAGGCACAAAGCGTTTGCTCGGTAGTAGTTCAAGTGACCGAACATTAATTTTTAATCGTCCTTTTCGCTTGGTAGCTCTGGTAACCCCAATTTTAGTAAAAATTCAAAAAGCGCTTTTTTCTCATATTGAAGATCACTCTGAAGATAGTGCAGATCATGCTTGTATTGGTCACCCAGTGAATTTTGAAGGGGGGGAAGATCAACGTAATACAATCGCGATGACACGCTTAAAGGAGGACTATGGATATGCTGGTATTGTTCATCAAACATTCTGTCCTGAACCGACTGCCGCAGCTATAAGTTATTTGCACAACAATGCCGGACAACAGAATCAAAGGCTACTTACTGTAGATTTTGGTGGCGGCACATTAGACTTTAGTATCCTTAAGCGCAACCAAGATCATTTTGAGGTAGAAGCCACCCATGGTATTGGCCTCGGTGGTGACCGTATTGACCAAGCTATTTTTACTGAGTTAGTATTTCCCTTGTTGGGCAAAGGCGAACGCTGGAGTAGGGTTATTGACGGCTTGATGGTAGATACCCTTTTCCCTTTTGGTGATTTTGAAGATCTTTTAATTAACTGGCCTGTAAGCTACATGCTCAACCAAAATAAATTTACCGCACCTGTTATGCAACGCATGGTTGAGCCTGATGAGGCGGCTGCAAAGTTCCGTCGTTTGTATGATCTTATCAAGCAAAATTATAGTTACCAGGTGTTTGAAGCGATTAAGGCATTTAAGGCTGAACTGTCTACTCAGTCATCAGCAATCTTAGATATTCCTGAGTTGGATATTGAGGTGGAACTTGAACGCTGGGAATTTGAGTTAATGATTTCAGATTTGTTATTTGAGTTGGAGCAGGCTATCACGCTAACCTTGAATAAAGCTAATGTTCTGGCTGACGATATTGATCTGGTTATTCGTACCGGTGGATCTTCATTAATTCCTGCTGTGAAAGATATTCTTGATAATCAGTTTGCTGGTAAGGTTGTTGAACATGACCCCTTTACCAGCGTTGCCGCTGGACTAGCCATTGCGGATTTTTACGACTACGGCAGCCAATAAGCATAACCAGGCCTATTTTTATTTCCCAAAACGCCTATTGCGTTGCTGCCACACTCGAATAGCACGCCAAAAGTCAATTTTACGAAAAGCAGGCCAGAAGACCTCTGTAAAATATAATTCGGAATAGGCACTTTGCCAAAGTAGAAAGCCAGATAACCTCTCCTCTCCTGATGTTCTAATAATAAGGTCTGGATCTGGCAGGCCTTCGGTATATAGATGATTTGAGAGCATATCCTCATCTATTTCATCGACATTAATGTTGCCAGATTTAATTTGTCTTCCTATCCTTTTCACAGCATCGACGATTTCTGCGCGACCGCCATAACCAATAGCTACATTGAGTTGAAAATTATTGTGACTCTCGGTCATTGCTTCGACTTTAACGATTTCGTCCTGCATCTCTTGAGAAAATCCATCACGTCGACCGATGACTTTAATTTTTACATTTTCGCTGGCAATCAGTGGGTCTGCCTGTAGCGTGCGGAATTTATTCAATATAATAGTCATCAGCTCTTCTACCTCTTCACTACTGCGTTTGTAATTTTCAGTAGAAAAGCCATAAAGCGTCACAATTTCAATGTTGAGTTCTAGGCACCATTTTAAAAAGTCCTCTAATCTATCCGAGCCAGCCATGTGGCCTGCTTTTCGCGTAGCTAGACCGTTAGCTAAAGCAAATCGACGATTGCCATCGACAATTAATCCAACATGCCTCGGCCGGCTAGTTGATTGTAACTGTCGGTGTAAGAACTTTTCATATAGTCGATATAAGAAAGGTGGCACACTCATTAGTTATGATTCCAGATCGAAGTGTTTACTAAACAGTAAAAATTATCTTGTAGAATAAAGGTGGCTATTTACCAATGCAAATGTCAGCAACGTTTTGGAGCCACCTGTGTTTTTATATGATTTTTTTAATCATTACCCTTAATAGCAAAGTATAAACCAAGAGCGAGCAGGAAGATTTGTTCACTAGTAAATAATTTTGTCGTTATAAACCAGTCGGAATGCGCAATACTTAAAGCTCCAACCATTATTACAGCAACGGCGCCCCCGGACAGCCGAGTAATTAGATGACCAAGGGATGTTGCCAATATGCCACCTACAATGATACCAATACCAGCAGCGACCTCTCCAATGGCGACCATGCTACTAATTAATTCAGGTGCTGGAACTCCAATACTACCAAACCAACTCACCATTTTTTCTGGCGGAAGCGGAAATTTGCCATAACCATGCAAAAAAAAGGCAACGCCCAAGCTCATCCTAAGCAACCAAGGTGCCAAGTTACTGAATGGTTTTGCTATAGCGTCTAATGTAGCCGAAAAGTTATTCATGAAGTACCCCTTAATAGTAATTTAATCTTTGAACACCTTCAGTCTAACTGAAGGTCTGAGAGACAAACCCTAGTGTAAATCATTTAGAAGTGTTTTCGGTTACAAAATTGGAAATACTCAAGTAGTCGTTAGATATCAGAGATTGAGTAGGGTTTTAGTAACTGCTTCAGCGATGTAAAGGACGGACATAGCACCACCATAGGACCACACCGGATCTGCATAGTGAAATCGATCCTGCTGCACCAATGATAATTTTCGCCAGTTATTTTGATTAAAAATGCTGGCATCATCGTGGGGTTTAAAGCAGATTAGATAACCAGTCTTTATTTCTTTAAGTGCGGATATGCTCACTTCGGTTTCACCCCAGGTCGACACCTCAGTTTGGTATTCATCCTCAATTCCAAGGAGTCCTAATGCATAGTCGGGCATACTATTGCGACCATAGAGCAACAATTTTTGTTTAGCGCTAAATCGACAGGTAGTGACGAAAGGTAGTTGTTGCCCGAAGTGATCTGATAATTGTTTTTTTAGTTCAGCAATACGCGTATCTAAAAAGGCTAGCTTTTTTTCTGCTAAAGGCACTTTTTGGACTAACTGAGCAATTTGTAGAAATCTTTTTCGAGACTTTGTACCATTAGTACGATATCTAGGGCTAAAACTATTGTAATAATTAACTCGAGCGAACAATGAAAAAGCTCGCGCTAATTCTCGTTGTTTAGTCCCAAGAATAACCACATCTGGATTGAGGGACTTTACCGTCGCTAAATTTGGCGTCATCCTTTTTCCTATGTCGGTGATCATTGTCGGTAATTTTGGTTGCACAACATAGTGTCTATATCGATCAAGCTCGGGCGCGCCTAGAGGCACAATGCCCAATTCCAAGAGATTTTCTAAAACCGTCCAGTCAGTGACTACTATATTTTGCGGAGGATGATCAAACTGATGTTTACCGAAAGTATCAGTAATCTGATATCTCTCAGCTATGACTGTATTAGGCATGTAAAGTAGCCCAATATAGAGTAAAAAGCCTAATATTCTTGAACTGTAATATGCCAAAGTTACAGCCGTATAGACCCAGAGGCAGTCTGATCTGGTGAGTAACGTCGAGCGGTCAATAAAAAGATCAACCCTAGTAACATGATTATACTGACAACAAACAACGGCATCGTGAAGCTCCCGCTAAGTTCAGCTACCGTACCAGCTAGGATAGGTGAGAGTATTTGTGCGATACAATAGAAAAATGTCAATCTTGCCATTACCTGCGTAGCTTTGAAGCCATACAGATGGCCGATGGTGCTTAGTGTTAAGGAGACTATTCCCATAAAGGTGATGCCAAATAAGATTGCCGCTATTGCCGTGGTTTCTACTGAATTTGTCATGGCTAAGCAAATATTACCCATAATGTTAAGTACATAGGCCCAGCTCAACGCATTCAGTCTACCAATACGCCGAGCAAGTCTATCCCAGATAAGTGGTGCGGGAGTAGCAGCAATGCCAACCAGCAACCACATTTTAGCCCCCAACCCATCCAAGGGCTGTAGTTCGGTGATTAACGACGTGAAGGTCACATTGATCGTGTTACTAAAACCGGCACAAAAGTAAGCGCATTGCATTAAGACAAGCCAGCGTACGGGAGGTACCTTAATTACGCTGCCAATGCCAATATCTTTATCCCGCGACATTTCCATTTCACGTTCTTTAGGTCGAGGAAGCAAAAGCATTGCTGGAAACATTAGCGAGCCACCAACAAGTGCTAGCGCTATCCACTGCATTCGCCAGTTAAAATTAAACCAGGTATCTAAGCCGGACATGTCGACGATAATCGCGCTTACCATGATTCCGATGCCTATTCCGGTAAAGTGAAGACCAAGTTCGCTTTTATAACCGTTATGGTTTAACCAATTCAAAATCAAACCAGTGCCTAACATAAAGCTTGTTGCTGAGGTTATGCCCGCAAAAAAACGACTTACATACCAAATTAAACTATGTTCTAAAGCCGCCATAAAGGCAGTGGCTATCACCGACACCAATAAGCCATACCGGTAAAAAAAATCTTTGGTGCGAAGATCAGTAATTAACCAAACTATAAACAAGCCAACGATATAACCGATGTAGTGCCAGCCAGCCAGCCAGCCGGCTAGGCTTTCACTTACACCCAGTTGAGCTTGCATTATAGGTAGCATTGGCGTGAACGAGTATCTTGCAATACCCATGCTAAGAATGAGAGCACAAATGCCCGATAAAAGAACTGAAATACGATTTGATTTAAACAACATCAAAACCTCTTATTTATGCAGGACTATCTTTAATGGCATCTTTAAAAATCGTTTTGATGCGTGCTGCAAGTTCGTTGGGCGTCGTGCTATGACGCATGGCTTGAACTAATTTACCTGACTGGTTGATGACGTAATAACGAGAACTATGTCGATACGCATAGGCAGATTCAACAGATTCTGACTCAGTGATCTCAAAAAAAGCGCCATATTGTTCGGCTATATGCTGAATTTCATCGACTGAGCCAGTGACACCGATAATATTATCATGATAGTAACGTGTAAAATCCGCTAAATCTTGGAACCCATCACGTTGTGGATCTATACTAACCATTATGGCCTGAGTTTTTTCAAGCTGACTTGGCGTTAATATTTCAAGACTGCGTTTAAGCACTGACATAGAGGTTGGACAGACTTCAGGACAGCTTAAAAAACCGAAATAAACTACTACCACCTTACCTTGATAGTCGCTGAGGGTAACTTTACCATCGATATTGCGTAGGCTGAAGTCTCCCCCTAGCTCCGAGGAGGTTACAATACTTGTGTTACCTTTGGAGCCACTACTCATTACAACACCGAGCGATACTGCTGCTAGTACAGCGAGCAACATCGTCCAAGGTAGAGCCTTTCTTACGATTGTAGACATTAATTTTTATTCCTCATTTTAATGACCCATGAGCATGTTGTGATTTAAATGTTGCATGATCCATAGGGACCCTACAATTAAAATAATGACTAATAGTAAGACGAAAACACCTGATACCGAGTTCCATATTTGCGCAGATGAGGTATTCATGTGTAAGAAAAAAATCAGTTGAACCATTACTTGTCCAATCGCACAAAGTAGAATAAGTACAATACTGAGGGTCTCACCTAGGGCACCGCTCATTACAACAGCGAAAGGAATAGCGGTCAAAATAACCGATAAACTGAGTCCTAATAGGTATTCTGGCAAACTGCCGTGGGCTGCGCCACCAGGACTGTGGCCATTATCTGTAAACACTATTAAAGTACCCCCATTAAATAAACAAAACTAAACACACAGATCCATATAATATCTAGAAAATGCCAAAATAGGCTCAAGCACATTAACCTGACAATATTGTTGTCACTAAGTCCTTCTCTAAATAGCAAACCAAAAAGTACCAGCATCCAAAGCATCCCGGCAAAAACATGAAGACCATGTGTTCCTATCAGACCATAAAAGGCAGACCAAGCACCGCTGCTCCAAGCGGCAGCACCCTCATGGGTAAAATGTATGAATTCATTTATTTCCATGTACAAGAAACCAGCACCTAGGGCGAACGTTATACCTAACCATGCGACCAAACCTGCCATACTTTTTTTATTAGCGGACAAAACAGCAAGACCGAAGGTAAAGCTACTGGCTAGCAAAAGAGCAGTTTCCGCTAGTACATAATCCAGTTCAAAAAGATCCTTTGCTTGTATAGTTCCAGCAAAATTTGACTGAAGTACGGCGAAAACAGCGAATAGGGTAGCAAATAAAACGCAGTCGCTAAGGATGTAAATCCAGAAGCCAAACACAGTGTCTCCGCCATAGTCATGGTGGTGTTCCTGCTCGACATAGCCGGTATACCCGGGACGCGGTGCCTCTAAAACCATATTAGCCATTTTTATGGACGTCCTTCTTTATATATTTCATTTAAACACTCCTTATATTTTTATCAGTAATTAAACGCTGATAGTAGTTGCGTCAGATTCCTGGTAGTCGATCGCGCTTTCGTTGACACGATCTAGGTTGGTATATCGTTTGCTTTCGATTGCTTCAATTTCGTCAACTTCGACATAGTAATCTTTGTTATCTTCAAAGGCATAGATGACCCACGCACCTAGTATTGCCGCACTGCTGAGGATTGCTAACCACCAAATCCACCAAACCATCGCAAATCCAAGTACTAATGATGCACCTCCGATAACAACACCAGCCCATGTATTTTTTGGCATATGTATCCGTTGGTATTTAGGTGGTTTTTTATAGGCTAACCCCAGCTCTTTCATATCGGTCCAGTGGTCTCGATCTCGGACTTCGGGGAGTAAAGCAAAATTATAAAATGGCGGCGGCGACGATGTTGACCACTCTAATGTTCTCGCATTCCATGGGTCACCAGTCCAGTCACGGTTACTTTTTTGATCTCGAATACTGGCAAACATTTGATAAAATTGAACACCTATGGCACACAAAACGATAATAGCGCCTGCTCCGGCAACCAATAACCAATTATTCCAAACGGGGTTATCATAGTAATTTAAGCGTCTGGTCATACCCATAAAGCCTAGGACATAAAGAGGCATGAAAGCCATGAAAAACCCTACTGTCCATAAACCACAGGCCCATTTTCCTAAATTTTCATTGAGTGTGAACCCGGTTGCTTTTGGCCACCAGTAAGTGATACCTGCGAAATACCCAAACAGTGAGCCGCCAATAATGACATTGTGGAAGTGAGCGACTAAAAATAAACTGTTGTGCAAGACAAAATCAGCTGCAGGAATTGCCAGCATCACGCCGGTCATGCCGCCGATGACGAAGGTCAGCATGAACGAGATCGTCCACATCATCGGCAGCTCGAAGCGGATGCGGCCGCGGTACATGGTGAACAGCCAGTTGAA